>JBAZCF010000013.1 GCA_041671045.1 Parachlamydiales bacterium | reverse complement strand
GAGGAATGCCATTTTTTTAATGATTCTTCCTCTATCCAAATAGTTATGCTTCCTCTTTGAATGAGAGCTCTGTTATAATCTGGCCAATTACGAATGTTATAAGTCGCTTCAGTTTGCATGAGGTAGATCCTGTTCTCTTTAGTCGGAAACAGACTATCTCATGCATTTTTTATTTACATACCACTTTTAATTTCAGTGTCAGGCCTATTGCGCAACAAGGCCGTTTAAACTCATCATTAATGAAAAAACTCGATAACACTGAGTTAGAATTATTTAAATACAATACAAATCACACACTTACATATTTGACTGGAAAAAGACAATAAAGGAGAAAAATGTTTGAGTTACTTCCACCACTAGGAAAAGAGCTATCTTTTGTTCTTTTTCTCATTGCTGCTTTTGCCTTTTCTTGGCTCGCAAGAGCTACAATCTTTAATGAGCTTGACTACTATGAAATAAAGTATACACCAAGAACAAAAAAAAGGACTCTATGGCTAATATATTTCAATCTAATTGCTGTCAGCTTTTGGCTACTTGTGTTGCAGCGTTTACTTTCACGTGTGTAACAATTGCATCGCCTCCACTAATGGCTGCTCAGAATGGTGGTCTCCATCTAAGTGCCTCGAAACTTATACTCTAGTTATTATTTTTGGTGAATGCGGGTATATTTAATATATTAGAAATCTTTGATAGTGAACAAGTACTGAAATACAAATCGAGGAAATCTATATTTCCATTCCCAGTTGGACTTCTCCAATCCAGGTAATATATCACTTTCATTTTGACTAAACCCTTCTAAAAATAAAATAAGAGGATCTTTTTTCTTATATAATTTCCAAAAGGAAATAAGTTCATTTCTATAAAGCATTCGAAGGGTTTGCGCTTCTTTTGAATTTGAATTACCTACAAAAGCAACAGGAAAACACTCACATTCAGAAGGTAGATCTGAGCAAATTCTGTCACAAACTTCAGGCTTAACTATATGAACCATAAAAGGATTTTGAATGTAATATTCGAAAATCTGTGAAGATTTTTTACCATAGCCAAGTAAGATTCCGAGAAGTACTTGGTTATCTTTTATGAGAGCATTTAGGGGTCTATTTTCTTCTAATTCTGTGACAAGCCATTTATATGAAAATTGTTTTCCGATCACTGATTTAAAAATGCGCTTATGCTTTCCAATACATTTTTTTAAAGCTCTTTTATTAATAATAAATATAGAAATAGAACCGGATTTATTTAGTGAAGATGATAAAATAAAATTTGAATGTCTAAACTTATGCTCATATTTTTTAAATATTTCCCAATCTTTTAATAATTGTAACTCTTCATAAGTTATATCAGATGATAAGGGTCGAATAGCTGATAAACTGCACGATTTATTGTTAAAAAATAATGGATGAGCAGCATGCTTACACATAAGCTGGTAATCAGCAAACTCTCTCATTCGATGAATATCTTCTATCGGAATTTGACTTATTAAGTGGCTGAGATTCTCTCCATAGAGAGACGATATTAAACACAAACTCAAGAAAATAAAATTTAATATTTGCATGATGAATATTGGAGATGGAAGAAAAAGCGGGGCAACTTGGACTTGAACCAAGGACCAGCGGGTTATGAGTCCGTGCGTAATCCACTCATTACAATCATTAGCAACAGCTAACAGCATCTAATATAGCAGTCAGATGGATTTCATTCTATCGCTTTCGCTGGCCATCAGTTGCCTTTTTTGCGGTCGAGTGGTCCGTCCGTGGTCCTTTATGTAAATATATTTGAAAGACAAACGCTGGTGGTATACAGTTGGCCCAATTAATAAGAAAATACTATCAAAGTTGTGCTTGGAAATGCTTTCAAGCTTATCAGCAATAAAAAACTTGATGAGTCTGAGTTTGAATTGTCAAACGACACTATTCAAATCACGCCTAATTATTTGAAAGGAGAAAGGAATAATAAAAATGATTTATACAATCTTGATAGAATGGGGTAAGGAGCTTTCTTTATTTCTTTTCATTGCAGCAGCCTTTCTTTTTTCTTTTCTAGCTAGAATCACCATATTTAGAGAACTAGATTACTATGAAATAAAGTACACACCAAAAACAAAACAAAGGACGCTATGGCTAATATTTTTTAATCTACTCACTGTCTCACTCTGGCTACATATCTTACAACGGCTGTTTTCGCGACTGTAACTATATACCCACCTACTCTTATGGCTGCTCCAGGCGGAGGTCTTAATCTCAATGACTATGCTGGACCCCAAAAATTGGACAGAATTTTAAGGTGAACTTTGCGCGTTTTTGACCTACAATATTAACAGTTGGAGGTCTTTATGGAAAAAAAACTTAAGAAGCGTGATGCAGGCCTGACTCCAAGATTTCTTTGCGGAATCGATGAGTTTTTTTTGGCTATCGAAAAGCTATGTTTTGTATAGCTGATGAAAGCCCTTCATATCCTTTGTTGCAGTCAAAATGAATGTAATTAGACATTAAAATATGTCAACAAGTCACGCTGCCCCCTTATAGAAAGACTTTGTTAGTTTAATTAATGTTGTTATTATTTAAGGATGAAATATTTAAGGTTGCATCGATACAAAGGGCGAGGACGCAAAAAAATCCAGATATCTGAGTACATATGACTCTTCATCATCAATGTATGCTTCCAGATCTGGTTTTATGTTATTCTCATAAGGAACTAATTTAAATCCGTGGTATTTAAAAATAACTTTTGTCAAATTTTCAGATATAGCTGAAGTACCCCTAGCAAAAAGACCTGACACAGCTAAAATTTTGTGCAATTTTGCTATTAATGTAATTAGTTCCTTATTATCTTGGCTCTTTTCCCATTTTAAGGCTTGCAAAAAGAGAGATTTGGCATAACCTAAAATGACAGCATTTTCATTTGTAGATGCTTGTAGAATTCCAATTTTTCCATTAATAATGGAAACTATGCAAAGAGGTAGCCAGTTATCATTAATTTTTTGAGCATGTAACTTTAAATGTATTTTTTGATCGATTTTCTCGTTAAAAATTTGCGCAAGACGATCTAAACAAGTACTCATAGTATAATATGTAACAATAGTTTCTTCAATTCTAATAGCTCCAGCTTCAAATTCAGAATCATTGGCGTAATTGAGACAAAGTTCAATTTTATAATTTGGTTTGTTTACAAACAAAAGACTATTACCACTTTTAATTTCACTACACCTAAGTTCATTTGCAAAATTATTTAATATTTTATTTGCATAAAATGTGTACCTCTGAAGTAGTGGAGTACTATTTCTAAAATAACTAAATTTTGGAATGAGACCAAAACTTTCGGCATCAAATGTTCCCTGTTTTTTTGCTAAAGCTTGCCGTTCGGATGCTAAAAACTTTAATGTCTCTATAAATAAATCTGTATCGTCTATTTCTTTGCTTTTTATTAAATCAACTGCAGAATAGATTGTGCGCAAAGATTCCTCTGCATATAAAAGGATGTCCCCATAAGCACGATTGTAAGATAATTCTTCACCATTTGGAGGTAGAAAAGATTCAATTTCACTATTCATTATTTTATTTGAATAAAGATCTAAATCTCCCTCAAAAATAACATTATTAAAATTACTGCTAATCATAATTAAATCATTTATCTTAGATAGATTTTTAATAGTAATTATTCTATCTATTTTCTTCAAGAGTTGACTTCTTCTGTTTCAAAAGTTTTAATAACAATCGCTATTGAACCAAATTTATTTAATGATGATGATAAAATAAAATTTGGATTTCGAAACTTACCCTCGTATTTTTTAAATACTTCCAATCATTTAATAAAAGTGAATCTTCATAAGTTATGCCGGATGAATAAGCTGGTACTGCAGATAAACTGCAGGATTTATTATTAAAAAATAAGGGATGCGCAGCCTGATTCATGATGAATTGTCGATCAGCAAATTCTCTCATTCGTAAACATCTTCAATCGGGATTTGGCTTAGTAAATGGCTGAGATTCTCGTCGAAAATTGACGTGACGAAAAGCAGATTCAAAAAAAGGAAATATAATGGTCGCATGATGATGGAAAAAAGTGGGGCAACTTGGACTTGAACCAAGGACCAGCGGGTTATGAGTCCGCTGCTCTAACCAACTGAGCTATTGCCCCTCGTGGCAGGTGATTACTCTAGATAATATCATTTGATTATCTACGACGCAAGGGAAATTCGTGGGGCGGTTCCTTTCTAAGTAAGGGGGTGTCTAGAAGGGTGCGGATGGATTGTGCTTCAGCACAGGGATTGGAACCTCGCCAAAGTGAACCGACCATTGCGATGCCATCCCCAGGACGAAGATAGGAGAGGAGCGACGGAATGGTTTCATGGGTCAGCCCTCCAATAAGTACAAGGGGGTGTCGCGAAATTTGGCACACTTTCTTGAAATCCATCCCTAGACAATTCTCTACTCCCGGCTTGGTTTGTTCTGAAGGGAAAACCTGCACCCCAATGTAGTTGACAGGTTGTTTATTGGCGAGGATGACCTGCTCTAAGTTATTGACGGTAAGGCCAATGATCGCCTTCTTCCCTAACAGTTTTCTCGCTTCAGCTACAGGGAAGTCATTTTGCCCTAAATGTACCCCTGCCTTGACGGCATGTGCAACCTCGACATAGTTGTTTACAATAAGGCGCGCCCTCCCATGTAAAAGGGCTTTAAGGCGGTAAGCTGTCTTTAAGCAGGCCTGCAAGTTTTTGGTGGTATCGCGCATCTGCACGTATCTGGCACCTCCCTGTACCGATGCAACAGCACGCACGACAAAATCTTCTTCATCCTGTGCATCCTCGCGATGGGTCACTAAATGCAAATCTATTTTGCTTTGATGCAGTGAAGCTCGCAAAAGGGGGGTGGTATGCAGTGTTGAGCATAATGCTCTTGAAATGGGGATCATCAGGGGGTCCTCTCCTTATTGTTGGGAAAAAACCACCAGGCGAAATGGAAAAATAAAATAACATCATAATATCGTCACTCTTCCTACGCTGGCATAATCCAGATCAGGTTTAAGGGTATTTCTCAGCTTACATCCTGAATGGAGATAAGCACCCCTGGTGGTCATTGATGGTTGGAGAATACGAAAGGGGAGGAAATTATTGCCAGGACTTTGTGTTTAAAACTTTCTTGAGTTGAAGATCAGCATTACCCCTGCAATGAAAATTGCAATGGCTGTAACTAATACTGCAATGGAGGAGTGCCTCGCTGCTTGTGCAGGAACTGTTGCATACATATAAAGATAACTTAATCCGATCACCGCCAATACTATGCCGATGAGTCTCATATTCTTAAGTAACATGGGGTCTCAATAGTTTGATACCTCTGAATTTAATGCTTTCTATCGGAAATTTGCAACTGCTTTGGTGAGTTGTAAATTTTTATTTATACTTATTGTATTGTCTTTTTTTTAGTTTTTAGGAGCCGTAATGAGCGCAAATTCTTCGACCAATGTTGAGAAATCCCGGTTGATTGAAGCGAAAAATGAATCTCTACTTTGGAAGCTCTGGGGGCCCTATTTGAGTGAAAGGCAATGGGGCACTGTCCGAGAGGATTATAGTGAAGATGGCAACGCATGGGCGTACTTTTCGCATGACCAAGCCCGTTCCAGAGCATACCGTTGGGGTGAAGACGGTATTGCGGGTATCTCGGACGATAAACAGAATTTATGTTTTGCTCTAGCGCTTTGGAATGGTCAGGATTCTATTCTAAAGGAACGTCATTTTGGACTGACAAACCAGGAAGGCAACCACGGTGAAGATGTTAAGGAATACTATTACTACTTAGACAGCACTCCCACGCATTCTTACATGAAGTACCTCTATAAATATCCTCAGAATGCCTATCCCTATTCTCAATTGGTCACTGAAAACAGTAAACGGAGTCGAACTGAAAAGGAATTTGAACTAATCGATACGGGTATTTTCAACGAGAACAAATATTTCGATGTCTATATCGAATATGCTAAAGAGGGTCCTGAAGATATCTTAGTTAAGATAAACGCTTTTAATAGAGGAAAGGAGCCTGCTTCTCTACATCTTCTACCGACTTTATGGTTTAGAAATACGTGGACTTACGGCAAGGACGTGACGAAGCCTACTCTTAAAAGGTTCGAAGGGAAGGGATCCACTGTCATAGCTTCTATGGAGAAATTGGGGGACTATTTTCTGTATTGCGAGGGGGACGCTCCTCTTCTTTTTACTGAAAATGAAACAAATAATGAAAGGCTTTTTGGTACAGCTAACAACTCATCCTTTGTAAAGGATGGAATCAACGACTACGTCATTCATGGTAATAAAGGGGCTGTCAATGCGGAGGAAATAGGATCAAAAGTTTCTCCACACTATCTGCTCTCCATTCAAGGCGGCGGCTCAGCTTCCGTTAAGCTGCGTTTAAGGAAAGGAGAGGGGCAGATTGATGCACTGCTTGGTGCGGACTTTGATAGGATCTTTGAAGTTAGATTGAAAGAGGCGGATGAGTTCTACAATGCAATGTCTATAGGAATGGATAGCGATAAAAAGCGTGTCCTACGCCAAGCTATGGCAGGGATGCTTTGGAGCAAACAATACTATCTGTTTGAGGTGGACAAATGGTTGAGAGAAAGGCAAGCAGACCCTTTTAGCTTGCCCAGCAAGGAATCACGCAATAAAGAGTGGTTTCATATGATCAATGACCACATTATCTCCATGCCGGACAAATGGGAATACCCTTGGTATGCTGCCTGGGACCTTGCTTTCCATTCCATCGCGCTTTCTCAAGTGGATATCGACTTTGCTAAAGAGCAACTGAGCTTGATGCTGAAGGAAATATATTTGCACCCGAATGGCCAAATCCCTGCCTACGAGTGGAATTTTAGTGATGTGAACCCTCCCGTCCATGCATGGGCAACGCTTTTCCTGATGCGCTCCGAAATGGGAATGACGGGCAAAGTGGATTATGATTTCCTCAAACGGGCCTTTAACAAGCTCATGTTGAATTTCAACTGGTGGGTTAATCGGAAGGACCGCTTTGGAAAAAATGTATTCGAAGGTGGCTTTCTGGGCTTGGATAATATAGGCGTCTTCGACCGCAGTTCATCTTTGCCCACAGGTGGTAATTTGGAGCAAGCGGATGGTACTGCGTGGATGGCTTTATTTAGTCAGAATATGCTTGAGCTAAGTATCGAATTGACAGCAGTGGATCCTGCCTATGAAGACCTTGCTATCAAATACGAAGAACACTTTCTGTGGATTGCATCGGCACTAAACCGTATGGGCCAGGAGGGAATGTGGGATGAAGAAGATGGATTTTACTATGATCTGTTGCGACAACCGGACGGTACAAGCACACGCCTCAAGGTTCGCTCTATCGTAGGGCTGCTCCCTTTATGTGCGACGACAGTGATTGAGAAATGGCAAATCGAAAGGGTATCCCGCCTTAAAACGAAGTTCCGTAAGCGTCTTCTGCAAATGCCTGAGTTGCTGAAAACGGTTCAGCATTCATCAAGCGATCGTACAGGCTATGCTGATCGGTCCATCATTGCTTTGGTCAATGAAGAACGCTTAAAACGTATTTTAGCGACCTTGCTGGATGAAAAAGAGTTTCTAAGCGAGTATGGGATTCGGGCCCTCTCGAAATATCACCAAGAACATCCCTATGTTTTTAATACAGAAGGAACAGAATATCGTGTTGAATATCTGCCTGGAGAATCTGATTCGGGGATGTTCGGGGGGAATTCTAATTGGAGAGGCCCCTTATGGATTCCTATCAACGTCCTAATCATCCGGGCGCTGATGCAGTTTTACTTATATTATGGGGATACCTTGAAAGTGGAGTGCCCCACAGGTTCAGGTAAGATGATGAACCTATTTGAAGTAGGACACGAACTAGTAAATCGTTTAATTAAGATCTTCTTACGTGATGAGGAGGGTAAACGAGCTGTGTTTGGTTCTACTGAGACTTTTCAGAAGGACGAATTTTGGAGGGACAACTTGCTTTTCTATGAGTATTTCAATGGGGATACGGGTGCAGGTCTTGGTGCCAGCCATCAGACGGGTTGGACGGGCTTAATAGGTAAGTTAATTGTTTACATGGGAAATCTTGACCCGATTCAGTTTCTTGAAAGGGGAAAAAATGAGGCATTTAAAGTAAATATATCTAAATAATATAAAAAATCAATAAACTAACAATCTACAGTTTTTTATTAATATAATTATAAGTATTTATGTCGATAAGCTCGTTAAATTTAAATTTTACTAATAAGCATTTAGAATTAATAGTTATTAATTCTAAAGAGCTAAGAATTCCTATTTGTGAAGTATCTAAAAAGTTATTTGTGCCTAAGGAAGAATTAAAAGAAATTTGGGAAGGGGTAAAAGAAGAATTTGCCTTTATGAGAAATACCTCTAAATCTACTTGGACTAAAGATGAGAATAGGGTTTTGCTTAAATTGGATTGCGAAAAAATGATAAGCAATGAAATTTTGTCAATGTTTCCTGGAAGATGCTGTTCGGATATAAGAAAACATAAGAAAAATTTAATTAAGCGCAGAACACAGTACTTAGCTCAACTTTTAGAGTTAGGTACTGAAGCGAAGAGACTAGAGAAAGAAAAAGTGAGGTCACTGAATAAAAAGCGTAAATTGGTATCTCAAAAAGATTCTGAATTAGAAAACATTTCGAATAACTCGCAATCTGTAATGATTCCCCCCCTTGTAGTGATTCCTCCCTCTGTATTGAGCAAGATGCCTTTTCGTCCTATCCTTCCTAAACCTATCTCTCAGGATTTTATCAATGTGACCCCGCGTACTTTCAGGGTTAGCAATCCTTCCTCGGATGCTGAAATAGAGAGGAAGGGTGAGGATGCGGTTTTATTGCTAAGTTCTTTAAAAAAAACTGTATAGCTCTTTAGTAGTCATCATCTTTGGCTATTAACGTAGATATAATTTTACACGAGGAAACATTCAATTAATTGTTGATGTTTACATTGATTTAACTATTTACATTTGTTTGATTCTCTGTAAAATATGAAATAATGCGATTGTTCTCCTCATTAATTCAAGTTCCAAGAGATTTTATATGACAGATTCTTCCATCGTGAAAGTACAGAAAAAATATATTATGGGAATCGAATGCCGGACTTCTAATATGCCGGGTGCCGCTTCTAAGGATATACCTCAGCTTTGGGGAAGGTTCTATACTGAAAATATCATGAGCCAAATCCCTAAGATCTCCGACGATGTATACGCTCTTTATTGTGAATATGAAGGGGATTATACTGCCCCCTACACATGCATGATCGGCTGCATGGTTTCTTCCATGGATAACATACCCGCAGGTTTGGTCGCTAAAGTGATTCCAGCCTCAGACTATGCTAAATATGAAGCAAAGGGGGAATTTCCCCAGAGTGTGTTAAACACATGGGTAAGCATTTGGAATGGCAGTTTAAAACGCACTTACGTTGTTGATTTTGAGGTGTACGATAGTAGGTTTGCTACTGAAAGTAATAAGCCGGTGGATATTTATGTAGGTATAAAAGGATAGGGGGTTATTGTTATGGATAAAAAGAATTTAAAACCTAAAATCTCAGTGTTCTTAGCTACGAGTTTAGATGGTTACATTGCAACGGAAGAAGGCAATTTAGATTGGCTGGATGTTGTCTACATGAATGATGAGGACTTTGGTTTCAGAAATTTCCTGCTCAATATTGATGTGATCGTCATGGGTAGAAAAACCTATGAAGTTGTAAATGGCTTTTCGAATTGGCCCTACAAAGGGAAAAGGGTCATTGTATTGAGCAAGACCTTGAAGGCTGTAAGGAAAGATGCTGAACTTTATGACGGCGATATTCTTGAACTGGTAGAGATACTTGGAAAAGAAGGCGCAAAGCATGTTTGGGTAGACGGGGGAGAGACTATTGCTGAATTCCTGCGCTTATCTCTTATTGAGAGAATGACAGTTTCTACTATTCCGGTGATATTAGGTAAGGGGATACCACTTTTCCATAAGATGGAAACAGGTTGTAATTGCCGTTTACTTTCTACACATGCATACGAGAGTGGATTGGTTCAAAATTGCTATCAGTTGTTGAAAACGGAAATCTACGTTCAATAAGGTCCTCTAAATGTGTGAATGAGCGAAGCGAAGAGCGCATGGAAGGTATTCCCTAGAATCGAGCTAAAAGAGGCGGCAGAGATTGTTACTGACATGTGGCTTAAGACTCAAAAATAGGCTTGAATTTCTCTTACAAATGTATTATCTAAGGTAAGTCATAACTAGGTACGGCTTATGGATATGAATGAAGAGATGATATGTTTTTTGGAGGAGAGCATCCCTGAAATAGCAGATGCAGCGGTGACAAGGGCGTATTGGCATGCATTAGCATCCGGTGGCAGCGTCCTAGAAAGACGAGACGGTAATCTGGTTGAGATTTTCCCTGACGGCCGCCGTCAGGTGGTAAGAAAGTTACAACCTACTATGGATGTGACAATAGGGCAGAAGGTGGAGATTTTATGACGAATAGCCATCTGCGTTTGCGTATGTTTGCCGGGCCGCACGGATCCGGTAAAAGCACGATCACTTCCGTCATCCCTACAAAACTGCTGGGCATCTATGTCAATCCTGACGAGATTGAGAAGAAAGTCCATAAGCAGCAATTTCTAGATTTAAAGCATTATGGCATTTGTTCCACTTCACAGGACTTATTAGAATTTTTCTCCCAATCTTCGCTTTTAGAAAGAGAAGGACTTCTTGCTCAAGCGCGCTATCTTTTTCTTAAAGACAATAAACTTTACTATCACGGAGTAGAGGTGAACGCCTTTTATGCTTCTGTGACAGCAGATTATATTCGTCACAAGTTGATCGAAGCGGAGCGTACTTTCACTATAGAGACAGTGATGGCATCCCCTGAGAAGATCAAAGTTCTCAAGAAGGCTCAAGAAAGCGGATACAAAACGTATTTATACTATATTGCTACAGAAGACCCAGAAATTAATATTTCCAGAGTACGCTATCGTGAAAAGATGGGCGGCCTCTTTGTTCCTGTAGATAAGATTGTAGAGAGATACGCTCTATCTTTAGACTTGCTTTACGATGCTGTTAAATATGTTCACCGTGCATATATCTTTGATAACTCAGGACACCAACACATCTGTTTGGCTAAAGTTAGAGAAGGTAAGGAAATGGAGATGATGGTGGACAAAGTCCCTGCGTGGTTTAAAAAAGCGTTGTGGGATAAGATCCCGCACCATCATTCTTAGGAAAGTATCCTTTCCAGATGGCCTTTGCTGTACCAGAATATCCCAAAAAATAGACCGATCCCTAAAAATGATAGCATATAAGCGATGAAGATGAATATTCCGTCTTCTTCTAATAGTCCTAAGCCAAAAAAAAGAATGGGTATTGCCACGACCATATTGGTGAAGGGGAGGGGAATGGGAATCGCAAGCAGTAAGGAAAGGATTAATATTACTATCCCGTGCATGCGATGCAGTAAGGGATTGCGCGCAAGGAATGTAAAGCGTGGCTTTAGGATTTTCTTGCAGTAGATTACAGCGTGGATAGTTTTTTCTACTGCGGTTTCCAAATTTTTACTTTTGACCGTTTTGTTTAGCATCCATTTAGGCCACCAGGGATGCTTTCCGAAGGCAAGGCGCAATCCGATGAAGGCAAGAAGTGCGCCAAAAAAGAGTGAGAAGCCGGGAATTTGGATGGGCAAGCAGAAGGGGAAGCTGATCAAGATGAGCAAAGCTGCATAGCCTTTACCGGAAAGTATGGCAAACATTTGCTGCAAACGAATTTCTTTCGTTTCTTTCGTCAAGGTAAGAAGCGTTTGCAAGGATTGCAGGAAAGTAGGGTGTGGAGTTTTGACTTTTTCATTCATTCTTGTCTTTTTATCAAGAGCGGATGGAAATGTATACAACAAATTTGAAAAATTATAAGGGTTTTGCCAATATGCCGATTTAATTCATTGCGTCTTATTTGGAGAAAACCATGCTCAGGGCTTTTGTCTTCTTTCTGACAATTAGCAGTACTTTTCTTATAGCTGCAGAAGACCCTCTAAAAAGCCATCCTCCTGCAGTTAAAGCTAAATTAGAGGTCGATTTCAAAGTGCCGCTAGGACTGGAACCCATTCCTTGGCCTGAGGACAATCCTTATTCTAAAGAGAAGGCTGAACTGGGCTTGCTTTTGTATTTTGATAAAAGGCTGTCTGCAGATAACACAGTATCCTGCTCGACCTGTCACAATATCCCTTGTGCATATAGCGATTGCAAAGTAATTGCGATAGGAATTGATGAAAGGAAAGGGACGCGCCATTCACCGACGATTATCAATGCAGGCTATTCAAAGCTATTATTTTGGGATGGTCGTGCGAATAGTTTGGAAGAACAGTGCAAAGGACCTATAGCCAATCCTAATGAGATGGCAGATTCGAAAGATGCCCATGTGGCCCATGATCAATGTGAGAACCGCATTAGTAAGATCGAAGGGTATAAGCCCTTATTTAAGAAGGCATTTGGCGATGACAAGATCACAATTGATCGTATTGCCCAAGCTATTGCGACCTTTGAGCGGACGGTAGTTTCCGGGAATTCCCCCTATGACCGCTACAAGGCGGGCGATAAGACAGCGATGACGGAAGAACAGATCAAGGGATATCAAGTTTTCAAGACAGTAAGATGTGAAGCGTGCCATGCAGGGTTTAATTTCACTGACGATTCTTTTCAAAACATAGGCATAGGTATGGATAAGCCTAATCCGGATTTGGGAAGGTATTCTATTACTCATAAGAATAGTATGTGGGGATCTTTTAAAGTGCCAACCTTGCGGGAATCTGCGCATAGCGGACCATATATGCATGATGGCTGCCTGCAAACGATTGAAGATGTGATTGATTATTATGATAAAGGCGGCATTCCCAATAAAAATCTGCATCCTTTGATGAAACCTCTGCATCTGAGTGCGGAAGATAAGAAGGCGTTAATTAGCTTTATTAAGGCTTTGGATGGAGAAGGTTGGCAGCATTTTGATGAGCCTAATGAGTACCCACAGTAAACTTAGACAAAGCTCCAGAAGATGTATATTTCTATTAGATAGAGCAAAAACACTAATAGGGTACCGCTGATGTTGATAGCTAGACGGTTATTTTTTTTGGGTAAAAGCCACCACCCTAGTGAGTATATTGCAATGGGCATCATAGGCCAGGTGATCAGGGCTACGCTAATAGAGTTCCCAATGAATGTGCCTAGGGAGACATTTAAGCTATGCAGATGGGGATTAAGGTATCTGAACTCCATCATGACGATCGGAAAGAGCACTAGCAGGACGAGCATCGTTTGTTTCCAGGCGGGGGGAATTTCGCCTTCCTCTTTGGCGATGGATGCAAACCAGCCTGCATAGGGTGAGATAACCCTGTGACTTTCAATGTTTGCTATTAGAGATTTGGATTCTTTTAGGACGCTTTGTCTTTCGTCTGAAGAAAGCCAGCCATCAAGATTCTCCGGCGTATCAAATTGTAGAAAAGTAATCCAATTATCGCTTTGTCCTTTAATAGGTGACTGGACGTACACGCCGCGGAAGCCGGGGAAGTTTGCTTCAGCTTGATGGATCTTCGCGAGCCATTGGCGGAAGTCTGCTTCTTTTTCAGGGGCGACTTTAGTGACAAATACTTCTGTCACACCATTGTGCAGAGTTGCTTCGCCTGAGGGCGTCTCTATGATGGTATTATCTACAAGATAGCCTTTCAACTCTTGTAGAAGTTCATGATGGATGTCTGAATTTTTCCAGTTATTGGCGTTTGCTTCGTTGAGAAAGCGTTGTACTAGGACCCAGAAATTTTGTCCTGAACCTACAGGAGAGAGGATTTCCAGGCTGATGAAGCCCGGAAATCCTGCAATAGCGCTGTTTATTTTCCCTTGCCATTCCACAAAAGCAGACTTTGCTTCCGGTTTTATAATCACACGTAGCGATAGGATGTTTGATCTGTCTTTAGTACTGTATGGCATCGGGTCCAACTTAGGCTATTAGTAACATGCGCGGTCTGGCATTTCGGAAAATTCTTTCCAAACTTCTACAGCTTGAGGACGTAATACTTCGATAAATTTAATTTTGCGGTCTTTGGGGTCTTTGCGGATTTCATCCAGAATGCCTACGTCAGCGAAGTCACCGTATTTTAGGGAGTCTGCAATGGTTGCGCCGTAGTAGATCTTATTGATGTGGGCCCAGTAAGCTGCAGCAAGGCACATAGGACAGCACTCAGCACTGGTATAGAGGTCGCAGCCTTCTAGGTGGGGTGTACCTAGTTTTTTTCCTGCTTCTCTCAGAGCTTGGATTTCAGCATGCCAAGTAGGATCATTGTTTTTAACGACTTGATTATAGCCTTCGGCAATGATTTTGCCGTCTTTTACAATGACAGCGCCAAAAACGCCGCCGGTTTTCTTAACTAATGAAGCTTCACGGCTAAGCTCGATCGCTCTTTTCATGAATTTTTCATGGTCTTGCTGATTGTTGTTTCCATTATTGTTGGGCATATGAGAACTCCAGTAATTTGTTAGGGATCTAACTTCAATCCATAATAGGAAAATATTTAATTGCCTATGAAAATTCTTATATATTTAGGAGTATGAAATCACTTTATCTTAGAGAAGAGAGAAGAGATTAGAACCTGATCCTGTATTGTAAATAAATAAATTTAAACATATCTCTCATAAGAAATATTATTTTCAAAGGGGGAGGCCATGAAAAGTAAATACGAGCAAAAAACACAGAAGTTTATTGAAGAAGTCGAAGCTAAAGGTGGCAAACCTATCTATACACTATCCCCGTTGGAAGCACGAAAGGTTTTGGAAGATCTGCAAGCAAAAGGTGAGAAACTGCCGGTCAAGATTGAGGATAAAGAGTGGACAGTGGGGAAAACCAAAGTTTCCGTTCGAATTATCAGGCCGGAAAATTCTACGGATGTGTTACCCGTCATACTTTACTATCATGGCGGGGGATGGATCTTAGGGAGTAAGAATACCCATGATCGTTTGGTAAGGGAAATAGCCGTAGGTACGAAGGCAGCTGTTGTGTTTGTTAATTATACTCCTTCGCCTGAGGCTAAATATCCTGTTCCATTGGAAGAGGGATATGCTGCATTAATTTATGTTGCTGAACATGCCCGAGAATTAAATGTCGATGCTGCTCGGATTGCAATCATTGGCGATAGCGCCGGTGGGAATATGGCAGCTGCGGTAACACTTTTGGCGAAAGAAAGAAAGGGGCCTAAAATTGTGCAGCAAATCCTTTTCTATCCGGTGACGGATTCTGATTTAAATACAGAGAGCTATAAAGAGTTTGCCGAAGGTCCTTGGCTGACGAAAGCTGCTATGGAGTGGTTTTGGAATGCTTATGCGCCTGATGCAAGCTCACGCAACGATCATTTAGTTTCTCCTTTGCGATCAACGATCGAGCAGCTGAAAGGACTGCCAAAAGCATTGGTCATTACGGATGAGAATGATGTTTTGCGTTCCGAAGGAGAGGCCTATGCACATAAGTTGATGGAAGCAGGTGTTGAGGTTGAGGCTGTGCGCTATTTAGGGACGATACATGACTTTGTGATGTTAAGTCCTTTAGCAAATACTCCGGCGACAAGAAGTGCTATAGCCTTGGCGATAGCAACTTTAAACAAAGCTTTCAAAAAAGAAACAGAGACGCTTGGCATTAGAGAGAAATTAAGTACTGAAGAATTTGCGAGACGCTAAAACAGATGATGCCATTTTTATACCGGTTATTTTTTCTAGGGTTGCTTTTCGGAGGTAGTTGTGAGGCTTCCTTCGAGAACGCACCCCCTTATCCCGTGGCAGAAGCGCCGCAGTTGCCGTTAGAGGTATATGATATTGCCTTTGCGGATATCTTGGGAGTAAAACCCCAGTTAGTACATTTGGCAAAGGGATTTGGATTTACTGAAGGTCCTGTATACCTATCTAAGCGTAATAGCGAAGGGGGATATCTATTATTCACAGATCAATTGAACGACAATATTCTGATTCTACGTTGGAATGGTTTGCAGCCCTACAATCAGATTACACCTTTGTCTTGGGATGCTCCTGTTATATTCAGGCATCCGACCAATATTGCTGATGGACAGACTGCTGATTTGGAAGGGCGGCTGTTGACAGCGGAAACAACAGGCAGAAGAATTTCTGTGACAGACCATGATGGAGTTGTCAAAACATTGGCAGGCTTTTATCAGGGTAAACCGTTGAATTCGCCTAATGATGTTGTTGTTAAGTCAGATGGATCGGTGTGGTTTACAGACCCTTCATATGGATGTTTACAGTTTCCACAGGAGTGCTATTTACCTAATAATGTCTACAGATGGGATCCGGGGACTAAGGAATTGTCAGCTGTCATTGAAGATTTAAAGATGCCGAATGGAATAGCATTCTCGCCTGACGAAAAGATTCTGTATGTCATTGATAGTGCGGCTATCCAGGCACCTAGTACGTACTATGAGAATCTACCGCATGCGATTTATGCTTTTGAAGTCTTGGAGGGCGGGAAGACAGTAGGTAACAGAAAATTATTCGCTACAGTGTCGCCCGGTTTTCCAGATGGAATGCGTTTAGATAGCCACGGTAATATCTATGTGGGGGCATTAGACGGTGTGCAGGTCTATAATCCTGAAGGAAAGCTGATAGGGAAGATCCGTATGCCTAAAGAAACGGCGAATTTAACATTTGGCGGCAAGGACAACAATATTTTGTTTATCTGTTCTTCCGATTCCGTATGGGCTATTAAGCTGAATACTGTGGGAGCTAAGCCTGTTCCCCAAGTAGGCGGTTAGGATGGCCAAGAGCGAAGTTGCTTCGATATACACTGCAGGTTTGCTGCAGGGAGTGGCGATGGTTGCTTTTCCGGCCACAGCCACTATTTTTACTAGTGCGAGCGGGTACGGCATGACTAGTACGGAATATGGCAGCATCTTCCTTCCGGATATTATCATAGCCATTTTATCAGCAGTCATGGGTGGACGCTTGGCACATTCATGCAGCCTGAAAAGCATCTATTTATGGGGCTTGCTGGCTAATATGTTGTCCATGGGCATTTTCTTGTTGAGTGCATTGATGCTTCCGCATCAGGAGTGGGCTTTTGGGTTACTTTTTGTGGCGACAGGACTTTTAGGATTGGGATTTGGTTTGACAGTACCGGTATTAAATACCTTTATGGCGATCTATTCTCCAAAAAAAGTGGACTCGGCCCTATTGATTTTGAATGCGTTATTAGGATTAGGGACTGCCTTGGCGCCGGTGTTCATTGCTGTTTTCGACGGATTAGGATTTTGGTGGGGATTACCGCTTATTTTAATGTCGGCCCTGGGGTTATTATTGGCGCTTTCGTCATTGCTACCGTTTGAGTCAGGTAAACCGCCGGAAGAGCAAACAGAAAAGTTGAATGTTATTCCTTCGGCCTTCTGGTTGTTTGCTGCAGGGGTGTTTCTATATGGGATATTGGAGACAATGAGTGGAAATTGGGCCACAGTTTACTTAACAAAAAGTATGCAGGCAGATGTGACGGAAGCTTCCTTGGCATTAACAAGTTTTTGGGGTGCGGTTACGTTAGGAAGGGTTATTTTCGCATTCAGCAACAGGTTTGTTGCTGAAGGGACCATTTATAAAGCCCTGCCTTTAGTGATTGCATTTGCTTATTTGTGTGTTTATTGGCAGGAAGTGCCCTCTCCTTGGAGTGGAATATGGATTTTTGGTTTAGCAGGTTTCGGCTGTTCTGCATTGCTGCCTTTAAGTATTAGCTTTGCCTCTAATGCACTGCCGACAATACGCAAATCCGTGGCGGGAGGGCTTATTGCAGCCTACCTAACCGGTTATGGCGTTTCTGCATTTGGCGTGGGACCGCTTGAGAAATTAGGAATTGATATACAAATGATATTTGGGCTTTGCGCTTTGATTGCCATAGCCTTTGGCATATTAGCCTATTTTATTACTTACCAAAGGAAGCAGGTATGAGCTTAGAAGGAAAAGTGGCGATTGTGACAGGCGGAAATAGCGGCATAGGGGCGACGATTGTTTTAGCGTTGGCCAAACAAGGAGTACGGGTAGTTATTGACTTCATTTGCAATCCGGACTCTACAAGCCAACTGGAAAGAGAAATAGCAGCTTTAGGTGGGAAATCCATTGGAGTTGAGGCTGATGTCAGTAAGGTAGATGATTTACAAAAGCTTGTCGATGCGGCTGTAAAGGCGTTTGGGCGTTTGGATATTATGGTGAACAATGCAGGGATTGAGACAAGGACATCCATTATAGATACAACCGAATCCCAATATGAGAAAGTGCTGTCAGTCAATCTTAAAAGCGCCTTTTTTGGTACACAGGTTGCGGCCAAGCAGATGATCAAGCAAGGGGGCGGAGGAAGGATTATCAATATCACCTCGGTGCACGAAGATTGGCCTATGCCCGGCAACATCGCTTATTGCCTGTCTAAAGGTGGAATGCGGATGCTGACACGTACAGCGGGACTGGAACTGGCCAAGCATGGCATTCTAGTAGCAGGGGTAGGTCCCGGGGCTGTAGCGACGCCCATTAACATTGTGACGATGAAAGATCCGGTGTTGATGAAAGAATTAGATGCTGCAATACCTCTGGGGAGGATGGCCAAGCCGGAGGAGATAGCCAGTGTTGTCGTGTTCTTATCCGGTGAGGGAGCCTCCTATATGACATCGACGACAGTCTTTGTCGATGGCGGAATGATGCAGCAAAGCCCGGGGTTATAATTATGGATTACGATGTCATTATTATCGGAAGCGGGGCAGGCGGTGGGACCTTAGCAAGGCATTTGGCGCCTTCCGGCAAACGCATACTCATATTAGAGCGTGGGGATTGGTTGAAGAGAGAAGCCAAAAATTGGGATGCCAGTGCTGTCTTTGTAGACAATCGTTATATCTCGCCTGACAAATGGTACGATTCCAAAGGGAAAGCCTTCCAGCCGCAAGTCCATTATTTTGTGGGCGGTGCGACGAAGATGTATGGGGCTGCGTTGTATCGATTGAGGAAAGAGGATTTTGGTGAGCTCAAACATTACGATGGGATATCGCCTGCGTGGCCGATCACTTATGATGAGTTGGAACCTTACTATACGCAAGCAGAGAAAATGTATTTTGTACACGGCGAGAGAGGAATAGATAATACAGAGCCGCCTTGCAGTGAGCCGTACCCTTTTCCGCCCGTATCGCATGAACCGCGCATTCAGCAGCTCTATGATAACCTCTCGAATGCAGGATATCATCCGTTTCCGGCTCCGTGCGCGATCATGTTGAATGAAAATAACAGGGCGTTCAGCAAGTGTATTCGTTGTCAAACTTGCGATGGATTTCCGTGTTTAGTCCATGCTAAAGCAGATGCTGAAACAGTCGGTGTACGTCCTGCGATGGAACATTCTAATGTGACATTAATGCGGAATGCCGAAGTTTTGAAGTTAAATACATCGGCAGATGGCATCAAAGTAACCGAAGTAGAGGTGCTGATCGAAGGTAAGAAAGAGATATTCAAAGCGGGCATCATCGTAGTAGCATGTGGAGCTTCTAATTCGGCCAAGCTGTTGCTTATGTCTGCTAATGATAAACATCCGCAAGGGCTAGCGAATGGATCGGATCAGGTAGGGCGTAATTATATGTTCCATAATAGCCAGGCTGTGCTGGCTTTATCGATGGAACCCAATGACACCTTCTTTCAGAAGACGTTAGCAATCAATGATTTCTATTTTGGAATGGAAGGCTTCAACTACCCGATGGGTAATATTCAGATGATTGGGAAATCTTTGGGGCCGATGTTCCGCGGGGAGAAGCCGATTGAAACAGGGTTGGTACCGATGTCCATGTTGAATAATATTGCTAGGCATTCTGTCGATTTTTGGCTGACAACGGAAGATTTACCACGTGCTGACAATAGGATCACTGTTAATAAAGAAGGTGAGATCACTTTAAACTATACCTTTAATAATACTGTTCCTAAAGAGAAATTGTACGAGAAACTCAAGTCTATGCTAGGGCAGATAGGGATGCATCCCAATGTATTGATACCACGCCAGTTTTATTTCCACAGCACAATTCCTATTGCCGGAGTGGCGCATCAGGTAGGTACCTGCCGTTTTGGTACCGATCCTAAAACATCGGTGTTGGACACAAACTGCAAAGCGCATGAGTTAGATAACCTCTATGTCATAGATGCGAGCTTTTTTCCAAGTATTGGTGCAGTTAATCCATCCTTAACAATAATTGCGAATACATTACGGGTAGGCGACCATTTACTCAAACGTTTAGGCTAGGTTAGCAATAGGCCTTTTCCTTTTCTGCCCTATACCAAAATCGTCGGCTGAATATTTTGTATGGTCAGGCCATGTGTATCCAAAAGTTGTCTTGACCGATGGCTGCTTAAGGAATACTTTCTACAGAAGTATGTGTAGAAAGCATTCCTCAAGCAAGGACAAATAACCCTTAATAGAGTTTTTTAATAGCTGGCGGGTTCCATTTACCATCTAATACAGCTTCTTTTGGATCATATAGACGCATAATTAGATTAAATCCACCTTTAGGTGCTGGGAGCCAATTAGACTCTTTATCCTTTCCGGGCGATGTATTTTGGATGTATATGTCCAAAGACCCATCAGGATTAATTTTCAAATGGCTTCTATCCCCAATCGCATAGCGGTCTAGTGGATTAGGTACAAAGAATTGTTTATCATTATACATTGTGATAGACCAGAAACCATTGACAGGTGGTATTTGGTCCTTAGTAAAATGTAGAATATAACGGTTTGAACCATCTAAAGGGTTTCCTTCTGCATCGGTTGCAAGTGTAGGATACACAGCGTCTTTGGAGAGGTTAGCGCCGAGGCCTTTATTGGCTACAGCTGCTCTTATAAGGTAATGCGTTCCATAGTCACCCACATATTCCGTCATAATATTCCAGCCGTTGACTTTCTTTGCGTTAGGCATATTTTGAAATTCATTAGCAATCGTTGTCTTGGCTTCTGTGATAGACTTATCGAGATTCTCTAACTGTTCCGGGGTGAGTTTTTTCACATCAAACACTTCGCCGGGGACGATACCGATAGAGGCTAATTTTCTCACAAAACTTGAGTCTGCAGGTAGTGGAGGGTTGTTTTTCAAGAGAGCAGTTAGATTAGTGAAAAATGTAATTCCATCCATTTGTTCCACTTGTTTTACAGGTGGTGTATTTACATCGATGTAGGGTTCAACCGGAAGATTTTTAGGTGGAACATAATGAGATCCGTACGAGCTTAATGGAATTAACTTAAACTGATCCTGTAACTTATTCACTGCGGCATAATCAGAAGGACCGTTTGTTTCAATGCGGCCAATCATCCAAGCTGTATTTGTGGGGGATTGGATTTTCTTTACATCTTTAGGTAGGTTGCCTCTCCAGTCTGGTCCGACGATGGCGTATGTTCCTTTATCGCTACCGGTCGTACGTGTTCCAATGGATGTAAATACGTTTGTCCATGCATCTAAGATGGGATAAAGGTAATACCTATCTTTCATTTCCGGTACTACAAATATTATCGGTTCCTTACTTAGATCAAGCCATGCTGATGAATAAAGTGTATCGGCATTAGGACTTACTACGTCTGTGGAGGTAGGGGAAGGGAATTTACGTATATAGTCGAATTGATTTACCGGAGCTTTTGTTTCAGTCACATTAGGCGCTGCTGTCATGACTTCTTTGGTCACATCCATAATAACTAAGGGATAACCGTAGATATACGCTTCTTTGATGACATCTTTTTCTTTGTCTTCGGAGCTTTGTGTGTTGCAAGCTGTAAACACTAAAGCTAGCAAAGACCATTTTGAGATCACAGATAGGATTTTCATGGATTTCCTCATAGGTTTAAAGAAAAATACATATATATTTTTTTGATTTATTAAACACAAATGAAAGTCAGTAGGCTTACCACCTGATAAATTTTAAGTCTCTTGCACACACGGCTATCATAAATCAATCATGTATGTCCCCTAAAGGGGTAATGGAGTGAATGAAATTAAAAGTTCTTAAAGTGTAAGATGTAATTAATTAGAAATCAGAGCTTTACGAATAAATAGGCGTTGTCAGATGGTAAGGTCAGTAAGTTCAAATGGAGTCCAGCTAGTAATGGGTTAATGTTTATTAAGGTTTAGTTTGATTACATCATATTATTGTTGTTTACAATGTTTTTTAAATAATAAATAAGTTCTTTTGGCAGTATTGGAGGAATGATTGTTTTACAATCAATTTATTTGTGGCACCGGAAATTTATTGACCTGTTTAGTTAAACGAGATATCTCTGTTTTAGGGTGTGCTAAATGCTTGAGATCAAGGGAACTAAATGGTTTTTGAAAAAACTAAATCTAAATTTTACTATCATTCCTATCTCATCTTTTCAACAGTGGTATTAATCTTAGGATTATCAGTACTCGTGGGATGGCTGACAGGATATTCTAGATTAGTGTCTATCGTTCCTAGTTATCCTAAGATGGTATTTAATACAGCATTATTGATGACTTTATCGGCAATAGGGTGCTTTACCTTACTTTTCCACCAGTTCATCCCCACTAGAATTTTATCTATATTTTGTATTGTATTTACAGCTGTCATCTTATTTCAAACATTTTTTAAGATGGATCTAGGAATAGATTCATTTTTTTTCTATTCATCCGAGATGAATGTCAATACTTACCCTGGTCGGCCGGCGAGCAATACCAGTATATGTATTATTCTTGTGAATATTTGCTTAGCGCTTTTCACACTAAGGAAAAGTCCGCTCTGGGTTTATTGGATGATAGGTATTTTTGTTGCAATCATTTTTGGAACCTCCTTAGTTGCTTTTTTTGGCTATTTAAGTGGTTTTGAAAGTGCATACTCATCTATAGATACGTCTAGGATGGCTGTCGAGACAAGCATAGCCTTGCTTCTGCTATCGTTAAATATCTTCATTATCGTTTCTGGAAGAGTCTATAAAAAATACTATGGCCAATATATTTATTGGGCATCCGGAATGTCGGGCTTGGCAGTATTAGGATGTACAATAGCTCTAGCGATGGCATCGCAAATCAGTCAAAAGGCTAGTTTAGAAAATTATTATAAGAATAGTGTTTATAGCATCTCGCAAACATTGGATATTGCTTTATTGTATAACTATGATGCGATTACGCGGTTGTCCAAACGTTACGTACTTTTGCCTGACAATCCAATTTATTGGAAAAGTGACATTGAGCAATATTTAGAGGATTTTCCCTCCCTACAAGGTATTGTGCATGTGGATGATAATTTTGAAATTCGTCAGGGCGGCTTCCGTGATGAGGTTAAAGGGGTGGCGTGGGTTAAGCAATATAAAAAGGAATTTAGCAGCAGCAATAAAAAGTTAGAAGTATTGATTGATAAAGAGAAGAGGGCTCTACTGGTATTTAGGAATAAAATTCCCGGAAAAGGCTATTCGCTCGATTTTTATTATGCAAGTGACTTTTTCAAGATAAATCCCATTTTATATCATCTCAGGGAGTTTGATATTCAGATATTGATCAATAACAGAGAGGTTTTTGCTTCTACCCCAACTGCAAAAGAAATATTAGCTACAGATAGGTGGTATTTCTTTGAAAACCTTTTTGTAGTCAATTTAAGAGGAAATAAAGAAGGTATAGAGTTTCTTGAAAGTAAAATACCCCTCCTTATTTTACTTACGGGATTAATTTTTGGATTTATTACGACCCTATTATATTATTACATGCAAAGATCAAAAGTTTTGAGAAAGCGGGCTGAGGAAGCAAATGTTGCTAAATCGGCCTTTTTAGCTAATATGAGCCATGAAATCCGCACGCCTTTACATGGGATTATCGGGACTTCCTCCTTGCTTGAATTAACTAATTTAGATACTAAGCAGACACGTTATCTAAAGATACTGTCGACTTCATCACAATATCTATTGCAACTGATCAATAACTTGCTTGATATCACTAAAATTGAGTCCAACAGTATGGAGATTCGTTATGAGAAGGTGGATTTAGACGAATATTGCAGGGAAATCGTTGAAATGGTTCAAAGCAAAGCGATAGAAAAAGGACTAATTATTAAGGATGAGATAGAGTCCACCAAAGGAGATAAATATCTTATTCCACATCATCCGGTGCGACAGATTCTAATAAATATGTTGGGGAACGCGATAAAATATACGGATAGTGGGGAGATCCTATTGAAAGTCCAGATAGAAGATGGAGATCAAGAGGATCCTCGTTTAGTAATCGATGTGAAAGATACGGGAATTGGTATACCAAAAGAAAAACAACATTTATTATTTGATAAATTTATGCAGGTAGATTCCAATGAAGCTTTGAAAAGAGGCGGCACAGGGCTAGGCCTTTATTTGTGTAAAATCATGATTGATAAAATGAATGGATCGATCGATTTTGAAAGTGCTGTCGGTCAAGGAACAAAATTTCATATCACTCTCCCCATAAGAAAACAGGAGCCAGTCAATGTTGCAGTTTAAAACGAATTTTAATGGAGCTAAAGTTTTGGTGGTGGAGGATTTTGATATTAACCGCGAAATCATTTCCGAGATGCTGACAATGGTGGGGATTATTCCCGATTCAGCAGAGAATGGTTTGGAAGCAGTTGAGAAAGCCAAAGCTGTAAAATATGACCTTATTTTGATGGATATCCGTATGCCTTATATGGATGGGTATGATGCCACCAAGGAAATAAGGAAGTTAGGCGACCCACAACCCATTGTTATTGCTCTCACAGCGAGTATTCAAGAGAAGGACAAAAAGAAATCTGTAGAAGTGGGCATGGATGATTATTTGAGCAAACCTTTGGAATTCCAGGTACTAGAAAAGACACTTAAAAACTACCTAGCTCGTTTTATCACGACTTAATTCTTTCTGTGCAGATTGATCACGCTTCCTGCCAGAACCATTTCCACTTGACGGGGAGTGAGAGCATGGGTAGTTTTAAAAGTATAATTCTGTGTTTTATTGCTCACAATAATTTCAGAACTTTCGATGAGTTGTTCTCGTGCACTCTCGATAATGAGAATATCCTGGGGGGCAATTCTATCGTAATCGATGTTTTCAATAAAACTTAAGGCTAGAATACCAAAATTGGCAAGGTTCTGCCAGTGGATGCGCGCAAAGGTTTTGGCGATGACTGCACGTACACCTAAGTACTTAGGGGCCATGACAGCGTGTTCACGGCTGGAGCCTTGTCCATAATTTGATCCTGCAATGATAAAATGTCCTTGCTTCTGGTACTTCAGTGCACGTGTATAGTAGCTTTCATCCACTTGTGCAAACGTGAACTTGCTGATCTCGGGAATGTTGCTGCGGAAGGGGAGGACTTTGGCCCCTGCCGGTAAGATCTCATCGGTAGAGATATTATCGCCCACTTTAATGAGGACGGGGCCCTCGATGTGATCTTGTAGAGGGACAAAATCGGGTAATGGTTTAATGTTGGGGCCTTTTTCCAGATGGATCTCACGATTGTTCTTAGTGGGGGGCAGAATCATATAAGGGTTGAGATGCCCTTTTTCAGGTTCTTTGACGTGAGGGTAGGGGATGCCTAAGTCGCGCGGATCGCAGATAGCTCCCTTCAGGGCTGAAGCAGCAGCTGTTTCAGGACTGCAAAGGAAGACGGCATCTTCTTTAGTTCCTGAGCGCCCGGGAAAATTACGAGGGACAGTACGCAGGCTGTTACGCTCTGTGGCTGGGGCTTGTCCCATGCCTATGCAACCATTACAGCCGGCTTGATGTATCCTCCCGCCAGCATAGACGAGTTTCTCCAAATAACCTAGGCGGATTAGGTCATCCAGGATTTTGCGTGAAGTGGGATTGATATCGAAAGATACCCTTTCGTGTACTTGCTTGCCGTTGACAATTTCTGCTGCGATGGCAAAGTCTCTGAAGCCGGGGTTGGCTGATGAGCCGATCATGGATTGGTAGATTTCCTTTCCGGCGACAGATCTGACGGTCACAACTTTGTCTGGGCTGCTCGGGAGCGCGATAAGAGGTTCCAATTCTGAAAGGTTGATCTCATCATTCAGATCATAGGTAGCATCGGGATCTGCAATGAGCTCTTTCCAGTCTTTCTCACGTCCTTGCTCGGTAAGAAATTGCTTTACGGCTTGATCTGAAGGGAAAACAGTGGTTGTAGCCCCCAGTTCAGCACCCATATTAGCAATGACGTGCCTGTCCATGGCGGTGAGGTATTGCAGTCCTGGGCCGTAATATTCGATGATTTTTCCTACGCCGCCTTTGACGGAATAACGGCGCAGCATTTCCAGGATAATATCTTTAGCGCTGACCCATTCGGGCAGTTTTCCCGTGAGTTTAACACCCATGATTTTTGGCATGCGCAGAAAGAAAGGTTCCCCGATCATAGCAAGGGCCACTTCCAGACCTCCTGCACCAATGGCGAGCATTCCCATTGAGCCTGCTGCGGGAGTGTGGCTGTCGGAGCCTAGCAGAGTTTTACCCGGAATGCCGAAGCGTTCCATATGTACCGGATGGCTGACACCATTTCCTGCGCGGCTGTACCAGATGCCAAAGCGTTGGCATGCAGTCTGTAAGAAAATATGGTCGTCGGCATTTTTGAAATCGGTTTGTAGGAGATTGTGATCGACGTATTGTGCAGAGAGTTCCGTTTTAACAGTGTCGATACCCATTGCTTCTAGTTCCAACATCACCATTGTACCGGTTGCATCTTGAGTGAGTGTTTGATCGATGCGGAGTCCGATTTCAGCGCCGGTTTGCAGGCTGCCGGAGAGGAGGTGAGATTCGATTAACTTTTGCGTGACGTTTTTGCCCATTGGAACACCCCGTTAAAAAATTTAGGTATATTCCAAAGGGTGTGAATTGTAAATGAAATGTTTAGTCAGGAAGGTCGTTGGCTTTGACCTTAACGGCTGCGGGTAGAGCGTGTGAATGCTGAGGCATGAAAGTATTCATACAGTAGAGGACGGCAAGGAGCATAAGGAGAATACCGGAGAACTCTAGGAGGGTAGGGAGTCTTTGGTCCAGAGCGAAGACAAAAGTAAGGCCGAAGAGAGTTTCGAAAATGGTCAGTTGTCCGCTTAGGGAAAGAGGGAGGTGGGTGCAACCGGAGTTCCAGAGGAAAGTCCCTAGCCAAGAGCAGATGCAGCCGAGAATGCCGATGCCTACGAGGAAAGTTGTAAGTTCATCAGAGGGGATCATATATCTTTGGAGTTGGGAGGTATCGAGGACAAAAAAGCCCATGATTGCAGTGCCGATGACGACCCAGAAGAGTGTCGCGACACCTAGCATAGAAGCCCATTCAAAATAGGTTAACGTGGGGCATGTTTTAAGGAATTGAGTGTTTGCCACTACGAACCAAGACCAGGCTATTAAGGCGATGGATGCAAAGAGGATGCCGAGAATATAGTTATTTACGGAAAGAGTATCAGAGTGTGTGAATAGACTTTGGGCGTTTACAAGAATTAAACCTGCAAAGATAAGTATGCAGGGAAGGATGAGTTTTTTATAGTCGCATTCATTTTGCTGCCAGTTGCCATATAAAGCGATAGTGATGGGGGCAATACCGGCGATTAGGGTGGTAATAGCAGCATCGGCGAGCTGCACGCCTAGGACAATGCAAGTATAATAGATGATATTAACGATGAGGGCGAATTTTAAAGCTTTGAACCACATTAGTTTAGGTAAATTAATTAGCTTTTTAAAGCAAAAGCAAAAGAAAAAGAGTGAAGTAAGACCATTTACAAAATGGCGTCCTAGGGCGATTTCTATAGGCGAGAAGGCATGCAAATACGTGGGAATTACAAAGATCAACCCCCATACAAAGCAGGCGCTTAGGGCAAGGATTACCCCTTTTAACATATAAGTACTCGTTTGAATTTAATGAGGAGTTTTTAGTTTATTATAAAATCTTTTGTGAATTAATTACGAATAAAAATAAATTGATGTGGAATTGTAATTATTCGTTTTCTAATTCTTTAGTACGTTCGTATGTTGCAAGAAATGTGTTCATAATACCCGCCCTAACACCCAATTCTTCCATTTTTCGCATTCCTGCGATGGTCAATCCCCCTGGGGAGGCAATTTTCCACCGGAGTTCTGCAGGGTGTTCATCCCCCTTTTCTAGGAGCTCTATACTTCCTTTGATCATTTGCAGAACAATATGCAAAGAATCTTTAGCATTAAATCCCATCGCTATTCCTGATTCAGTCATGGCTTCTATCAAAGTGAGGACAAAGGCTGGTCCGCAGCCTCCTAAGGAAGTGAATGCATTAAATTTAGGCTCTGGAAACCAATAGACTTTTCCTAGAGAAGAACATAAATCCGTATAAACCTCTTTTTGCTCCGAAGATAAGTTTTCCGCTGCCAGTCCAATGAGTCCTTCCCCGTAGATAATAGCCAAGTTAGGCATCATTCTAACAACCGTATTGTTTGGGAAAAGTGATTGTAATTTTTTCAGTGTAACCCCTGACAAAATGCTAAGGATGGTTTGATCCTTCTTGGTCTGGGAAGGGATTGTCTGTACAAAGGCGTCCAAATTTTGCGGTTTAATTGCTAAAAGGAGGATGTCAGAAGTTTTGAAGGCCTCATCTAAATTGTGACAAACTTTTCCACAACCTTGTTTTACAAGCTGCTCGACCTTCTGCATGTTGCGGTCATATAAGTAGACGTCATGCAAAGGAGCAAATCGCTGTGCAATTCCGCTGCCCATATTTCCACAACCAATGATCGTAATACGCATGTTATTGCCTAGAGGTATAGTTTCCTTTAATAATCCACTTATACGTGGTTAATTCTTTTAATCCCATCGGTCCGCGTGCATGCAGCTTTTGTGTGCTGATGGCGACCTCTGCTCCCAGCCCTAATTGTCCGCCATCGGTAAATCGTGTAGAGGCATTAATGTAAACGGCAGCGGAATTGATGACTTTGATGAAATGGGATGCATTATGAGGGTTTTCTGTCAGGATACCATCGCTGTGTCCGGAGCTATGAGTATGGATATGATCAATCGCTTCTTCCAAATTTTTTACAACTTTGATTCCTAAAACTAAGCTCAGCCACTCAGTATCCCAATCTTCAGGTCCTGCTTTGATGCATCCTTTTTTGGTATGGCCTCGGGCTATGATTTTCCAACTTAAGTCGTCTAGGCGAAAGCTTACACCTTGTTGACCTAAAGCTTTTATCACCTGGGGAATAAACTTTGCCGCTATACTTTCATGTACCAGCAGTGTATCCAGCGCATTACATACTGTGGGGCGCTGTACTTTTGCATTTGAAATCACCGGGAGGGAGCTGTCTAGATGTGCCGATTCATCGACAAAAAGATGGCAAATCCCGATTCCTCCTGTGATAACAGGGATAGAGCTGTTGTCGCGGCAAAATTGATGCAGGGCTGCTCCTCCCCGTGGAATGATCAGATCTATGTAGCCGTGCAGGCGTAGCATTTTCTTCACTTGCTCACGGTCAATTCCAGGAATCATTTGGACTGCAGTTTTGGGGAGTTTAGCTTTTGTCAAGGCTTCTTGAATGATTTTTACCAGTACTGTATTTGTTAGTAATGTCTCTGAACCTCCGCGCAGCAGGGCACAGTTGCCTGATTTGATGGCTAGGGCAGCAATATCGATAGTGACATTAGGTCTCGACTCATAGATGACTCCTAGTACACCGATAGGTGTCCTGCATTTTAGGATTTGCAGGCTGCCAATGGTATTTCTGTCGAAGCATTCCCCTACCGGATCAGGCAGCTCTATAATATGATTTAAATCGTGGATGATTCCTTCTAAACGGTTGCCTTGTAGGGATAGACGGTCGATCATACTCTCATCTAAACCCTTCGCCTTTGCAGAGTGGATATCGCTTAAATTAGCTTCCAGAATTGCTTTGGAATGCTTTTTCAACAAACTGCCTAATGCTTTGATTGCATCATTCTTCTGTTTGGTGCTAGCGCTTGCTAAAGGCAAACTCGCTTTCTTTGCTGTTTCTGCCACGGCATTCAGTGTGGTTTTTTTGCTCATTAGGCAGTCTCCATAGATTTTAAGCGTGTCATATTAGTGCGGTGGACCACTTCATGGCCATAAGAATATCCTAAAATCTCTTCGATAGCAGCAGATTGTTTGCCGACGAGACGGGTTATTTCAGCGCTGTCATAGTTGCTAACGCCTGCTGCGATGGGTTTTCCTTGCGGATCCACAATCTGTATCACTGCCCCGCGGTCGAAGTCTTTTGAGGTATGGGTGATTCCGGAGGGGAGCAAGCTTGCTCCGCCATGCATAATTTTGGTGGCTGCGCCCTGGTCAACATGGATGCTGCCTTGTTTTTTCTCGGAAAGGAGCCACCGCTTCCTGCTTTCCTGTGGGGTAATAGAAGTCTGGAATAGGGATCCGATTTTCACTCCGTCCATAATCTCCAAAAGGACATTGGGGTGGGCTGCAGATGCGATGATTGTGGGTGTGCCGCTGTGGGCTGCCGTTTGTGCGGCCTCAATTTTAGTATACATACCGCCTGTTCCTAAAGATGTGGATGATCCTTTGGCAAGGGCGAAGATAGATTCATCGATAGTATCGATATGCGGGATCAATTTAGCATTAGGGTTTAGACGTGGATCAGCGGTAAACAATCCCCCTTGGTCAGTTAGGAGGATTAATAAGTCAGCGCCGATGACGTTTGCGACTAAAGCAGCTAGATTATCATTATCGCCTACCCTGATTTCTTTGGTCGCGACAGAGTCGTTCTCATTAATGATAGGAATGATCTTGTGTTGTAGCAAACAAGTGAGAGTATCCCTAGCGTTAAGGTAGCGTTTACGATGGGACAGGTCATCACGTGTGAGTAGAAGTTGTCCCACATGAATTTCAAAGATGGAAAATAGATCAGACCATATTTGCATCAGGTGTGCTTGGCCTACGGAGGCAAACATCTGTTTGGAAGGAAGAGAGCGTTCTACAGTAGGATGTTGCAGCACTTCCCGTCCTGCAGCAATAGCGCCTGAGGAAACAAGGATAATTTCTACGCCCTTGGTGTGGAGTGTAGCAAGCTGTCTTGTAAGCTCCAGCATAAACTTGCGGGAGAGTTTTTTTGAACCTTGGGTCAGGGTACTTGTGCCTGCTTTGACCACAATTTTTTTTGTAGTTTTCATTTTTCCTTTAGAATGTGAGTAGATGAAGTGAGTGCAAAACGAAGTAATTACCCCAAGGGGGGACAAAGCGGAAGAGAAAGTTGAAAAGTGTAAAGATGCAACATAATTTATCTTATTTAGATAAAGGCTATCTTCTAAAAACAGGACATTTAAAGCAATAATAATTTTATATATGTATAATCGGTTAAATGATATTATGATGACTATAATATATTTTTTTGTGAGTTTGTATGACTAATACATCAAATAATATCGGTGATTCTGTTCTTAAGCTTTATATAAGTACAATACGTTATGCACTTAGTAAACTAAGTTGGCATAATGAAATCACGTCCTATCCGCGTTTTAATCTGATTTTTAAGACATACTTATTAGAGGACGCTGATGGGAAAAAAACGATGTATACGGGCACTATTTTTGACCCCTATGTTGTAAAACTGACTGAAAGTTTAGTCAAAAGAGTCATCACACCCTGCGTTGTGGTTGCCGGCACTTTTACCATCCTTCCCTTAGGTTTAGTTTTAAAGGCAGGACATGCCTCTGTTAATTATATAGGAAGACAGCTGTTAACTCTAGATACGGTCCGGAAATTAGTAAGTTTGTGGAATGATAAAGATTTATATGGAGATTTTTTCACGAGTGCACCGGCAAAATGTTATGATTTCGCTACCCACTCATTTACCTGGCATTTAAGCCCCGATAATAAAACAGACCGCAGAACTGATGTTCAAATGCGTGAAGCGGATGGAGCTTTAAAATACTCACAAAAAGCGGAATATACGCTTTTTCCTTTCGAGTTGTTTGAAGCTATGACCAGATGGGTAGGAGGCGGAACCTTTACAGTGTTAACCACCGCGGCTTCCCCCCTTGGGCTTATGAGCAAAGTCGTGCATAATCTGTTTATCAGAAGACCTCTAGTAGGGCGGATAGATTAAGAAGCACCCTTGCAATTAGCTACCGCTGCAACAGCTTGGGACTTTAGTCTGTTGTAGTTGTCCATTGTTTTGTTGTTGTATCTTGATGGCTTGCACGGCCGCGTAGGAAATCCATACAACAGCTAAGAGATATAGTGTTAGCGGGGTAGTTCCTATGATCACTTGTCCAAATGCTTTTAGAGAGATAAAGGCAGTACCATCAATCAGTGCAGCCAAGGATGGAAGGGCTTTTCCAAGGGCATATCCGCCAGCGCAGGATACGACAGCAAAGTGGAAATCGCATTTCCTTTCAATAGTTATTCGATAAGAAATACTCCATAATATCCCTATAATGCAGTTTGTCATGGATGAGTAGGGTAGAAGGACAACGAAACCCAGCATTTGTATGCTTCTAAAAACATGCTTGGAGGCAATGTCAATCGTCTTTATCAGCTCGTGTTGGTCAAGCCATTTTCCAATAGGGTGTACAACGTATTCATCAAATTTTTGATTTGCATTTTGTACGGTTGTTTCGACTGAAATACGGAAGTTGTTTAAGGACATGGCTAAACCGTGTGTGAGATATTAGGAATAGCGAGTCTATCAAGGGTGATTTTTAAGGTAAATTATTTTGTTTACGAACTTGCAAGTTATTCTTCTGACTTGTCCTTATGGATAAAAGCTAAATCGGGGCGTGTCTGCTCCATATACCAACCAAGCGAGTTATGATACTGTTCCTTAGGGGTGTTAAGACGCGTTTCAATTTCTGCTTTTGAGTAATACCTGCAAAGGGTGAGCTGTAGTTGGTATTGATTCTGCGGAGGTGCCTCTTTCCAAAAGTTGTGCAGCCACTCGAAAAGGTTAGGGCAACGTTTGCTTTTTTCAATGATTTTTCGTACGTAGAATGGTTCTACGGGGGGATACATCTCATTAAATATTCCTCCCAGCAGAGAGTTATCGCTCTCTAGACCTTTTGGCAGTTCCCTATCTATGCGGGTATATCGGACGAAAGAGTTTGCTGCTATAATTCTGGCGTGCAGGCCATTCAACAAATCCACATTGCTCAAACGCGTTTTAAGGGAAAGGTTTCTATTATTGATTCCTGTATAAAGACTCTCGATGATTTCGCTGACGAGTATGCTCTTTGCATTGCAGGCATCAAAAAACGACTCTTGATACCAATTCAAAAGATATGTTGTGAGCTGGTTCAGCTTATTGACATCCACTTTGTGCTTGGAAAGCTGGAGGACAAATTCTTCCTTTTTCTCTTTAGATAGGCTCTCCCATACCCATTGTATATGTTCAAAAGAGTTAGTGTACTCAACCAAAAGATTAACTAAAGATTCACAGGACAGGTTTGCAATCCAACCTTGGAAGAGGTTTTTAGGAAGAGGGGAAGTTGCGCAGTAGTCGGGATAAAGGTCATAATCATCGTATTCGGTATGAACTTCATTTTGCTGGAAGGAGGCAATGCAAACGCGTTGCATTTCGGACAGGTGCGTTTTCGCCTCTATAATCACCGGTAACTCCTGCTCTTCGCAGAGCATTAGCCATTGGTCTTCTGTAAAATCTGAACAACGTTTGACAAGTTCCAAACGCACTTCTGTGGAAAGAATAGGGTAATTTTGACGGGGTGAAGCCAACTGCTTTACTTGCCAAGCGGCCAAATATCCGATTTCTACAGCTTGTATCGTTTTTGGATTAGGAGTTTTAAATTTGATAAATAGGCATTTAATGAAGAGAGCGATTTGTTGATGACAATAGGAAAATGAGACTGTCGCTAGTCTTTTATATTTTAGAATGGATTGTTTTGCAGAATCAAAAAATGTGCAAGGAAAGCATGTATTAAATGTAATAGAATTCATATGAAACAGTAACTTTATTAAAAGTATGTCTTATCTTATAGAATGAATAAATAAATGTAAAATTAATTGTAAATTGATTCTAAAAATAAGTATGAAGGAAAGAAAAAGAAAGCCCCTAAGATAGGCGCTAACTTAGCCATGGAGAAGGTATAGCGGGCGTACTGTTGACAGTTCTTTAAAATTCAACTAAGGGGCCGCCCTCTATGAAATTATCGCGCTTGAACAAGGTTCAAGCGCGATTTAGGGCGCAAATTGCGTTTTAAAGCCTTCCTAAAAGTGCTAAAACTAAGAGGATAATTAATATAGTTCCTAACAAACCGCTAGGACCATATCCCCATCCTGCACTATAAGGCCATGCAGGCAATGCGCCAATAAGGAATAGAATTAATATAACAATAAGAATTGTACTAAGCATAATATACTCCTGGGTGCTGTAGAGATCTTATATTCTGCCAATTAACATCAAAATCAATATAATAATGAGTATCGTTCCTAGCAGGCCGCTAGGTCCATATCCCCATTTATTGCTGTGCGACCAGCGAGGTAATGCGCCAATAAGTAGTAGAATTAAGATTACAATTAAAATTGTAGAAAGCATAAAAACACCTTAGAGTTAGTAATAAATGCTAAGTTGTTTTTATGCCTTAAAAAAGTCAAGTCATTTATTTAAAAAAGACTAATCCTCCCAATGATATTTTGTTGAATGACCTATCTTAAGCTTTAAGGCTTCAGTAAAATCCGGCTCTGTAATTTTCACTACAGGTCTTCCTTGAAATTGTCCTTCCTTTACCATAAAATCATCCAATCTTACACCCTTAGAAAACTGAGTTTCTAATCCCAAATGATTGAATTTTTTTTTGCCACCTTCATCTGCATAGACCGTTCTGCCTGATTCATTGTCTACTAATTTCATATGTCCATCCTTATTTATTAAACATGCCGATAAGTCGGTTCACGCGTCCTTTTTCTACAACGTCTTGTGCCTTAGGTTGGTTCGCAGCTTCTCTTTGTTTTGCTGCCTGCTCATACTCTAATTTTCGCTGCCATAGAGGTTTAATAGCAATCTCTGACTCAAAGCGTGGAGCGTTCGATAGAGCTTTATTAACATCTCGTTGAGGCTTAACGACCTTTTCTTCTTTCGTTTCTGTATAAGATTGGGGAAGCTGCATTTTAGCAGGATTTTTCACTTTACCTTCATTCATATCAGTGGGCGTTAATTGTCCAAGGGCTCTATCGCGTCCTTCGTTTAATAAACTTAGACGAACTCCCATCTCTCTTAAAGAAATATCAGGATAGAATTTAATTACATCCTTCATGAAGAGAATACGCTCGGTTGTAGCTTCAGAGGTATCGCCTAATCCATACTTATCAGCTATAGTAGCTAATGCGGCGGGATTGGCATTATTAATGATAGCCTTTCCTTCGGGAGAAATCTTATCCTTTGCAATGACGAGTTCTGTAAGATTGTTTAAAAAGCCTTCATTGCGTGTAGGGAGTGCAAGCCCGTTATCAATTTTAACAATACCACTTTTACCATCATCTTTAGGGACAACCAGGAAGTTTCCTACGTTACCGTCATTTTCCCCCAGGAAAAAGCAGAGAAGGCTGCTTTCTTCAAAGCTTTTCTGATCGACAGTTTCTCTGATGAACCTATTTGCATCTGCTCTGGTGTGCTCTTCACCGGGGCTTCTTTGAGCTTTGTTTTCTAAGGATTGTTGTTCCCATTTGTCCAAAGTATCCACAAGGGTAGTACCGCCTTGGATCATATGCTGCAGAGTGACCACCTTCTCATTATCTTTAGGGCCGGCTTCATGGAGGATCTTTTCTTGCAATGAAGGTTCAAGCCGATCAGTAATATCACCAAAACTCTCGTGGGAAATGATGGCCATGACTGTAGGTGGGGTAATATGGCCTAAATTCAAAACTTTAGCCATTTCGTAGGAGGCGACTTCCCTTTCATTTTCCTGATAAAGAGGGATGGCATCACGCACACGCGAGGTTGTTGTTACGGCGGCATAGCCTTTTCTATTGTTCATCTCCAGCGCGCTTTCCCCTTTGGGTTTAACGATGACGCCATTGCCGAAGTAAGCACCGCCTTGTCCGCCGGACGCTGGACGGATGGATACGGTTGATGTGGAGATATTACGATATAGCTCGGCGCAGATTTTATCTACAGGGTGCTGCTGCTGTTGTTGGACAAAGCTTCTTAACTCTTCTTTCCTATCCGACAGGGCTTGACGACGTGTTTTGATGGTGGGAATAAGCTGCCCTTTTTCGGTGAGTTCCTTATGTTCCTTAAGGGTAGTACCATTTTCTAGAACCCATTTATCCTGCAAATCTATATTTCCTTCAGGATTATTGATACGCTCATTTCTTTTGGCGACGATTTGAGATTTTTTTTCTTCAGCAGCTCCCGCATTCATAGCTAGGTGCTGTTGGGGAGGTAGTTCTGCCAGCCCTTTTTGCATGTGTGCGGTGAGGTAGGAGGGAAGCCCGGAACCTTTAGGCTGTTTTGGAGCAGCACTTGCTTTAGGCTGGGCTTTCTCTTGGGTTTTTTCCTGGGGTTCTTCTTTAACAATCATTGAGCCGGACGCCATATCCATGTCTTCATCATCGTTAGCTAACATTGTGCCGCTGTTCAGATTCATATCCTCATCGTCGTTGTCGTTAACTATCATGGAACCGCTATTCAAATTCATATCATCGTCTTCATCGTCCTTAACAATCATTGAGCCTGAATTCAGATTCATATCATCGTCATCCTCAGGATCATCCTTAACTATCATTGAGCCAGAATCCAAGTTCATTTCACCCTCATCATCGTCGTCATGGGCAATGAATGTTCCGCTTGCAAATTCCATGTCACCCTCATCATCACTATCATCGTGCGCAATGAAAGTTCCGCTCGCAAACTCCATTTCTTCATCATTTTCAGGAGGGGGCTGCGCAGGGGAATCAGCAGGAAACTTGGTTTCTTCGGCGATATGATTTGAAGGGACGGTATTAGCTTCGTGGGATTCGGGCATAGATTGTCTTGAAGGGATATGGGCAGGAGCAGCTTCGAATTTAACATTCGACAGGAGGTCTGTTCCTTTTGTTACAGAAGGCGCTTCAGCAGCTTGCTGATGTTGGATTGGCGATGGTTGTCCGTTGCTGACTTGCATAAACAAACCTAAACTTTAAAAATGTTTGATTGCAGAATTTTGGGTTTCCTCTTGAATGCGTTGGCAAGTTTCGAGCCAGAGATGTGCAGCAGTATGAAAATCGCTGAGGGATTGTGTAAACGTTTGAAAATCAAGTGTTTCCGATTGCTTTTCTAAACAGAGAATAAGAGAGTTAGAGCTGTTTTCCCACATTAAGGTACACCCTTTAGTTTTATTCCAATAAAGGTTGCCGGATAGTGCTTCCTTGAAGATTTCCAGATGGGGAGGGCCGCGGTAGACAATACTCATCAGGAGGCAGGAATTTGATTGAGATGAGGCTTCGAGAAGGATGGAAATATCCTGGATTTCTAGCACACACCGTCCGTCATCGTCGAAAGCAGGTGGACTGCCGCCGGAGATATTAGCAATTTTATTTAGTATATTTTCAATATTATTATGTACAGTCATAGTTACTCCAATGTCTGTATAATTTAAATTTAAATTAAAATGGAATATAAAATCAAACTAACTTTTATAAGTGTTATAATATAAAGAAAGGAATTGACGCTAATGATCCGTAGGATAATGATGTAAATTAATAATTTGACATATTCTGGGGGACTAATGGCTACTCAAGACGTGAAAGATGATGTAAAAACTCGCGAAGCGGCCTCACTTTTTGATGATGCTGCCGGTAGCAACAAAGAAAAACAACAAGCGTTAGATATTACGGAGTCTGCCCGTGAAAAAGAGTATAAGCACCCTAGCTTTGCAGGACAGCTCTTCATGGGAACATTTGATCCTTCCCTCCTCTATCCTTTCCCTATCCAGTCCGAAGAAGATAAAAAAATTGGCGATGCTGTCATTGAAAAGTTCATGGACTTCCTCACTAAAAATTTAGATCCTGAAGAAGTAGACGCCACGCGCACAATTCCACAAAATGTAATCGACGAGATGGGACGCCAAGGAATCTTCGCCCTCAAAATCCCCAAAGAATACGGGGGCTTAGGGCTATCACAAACTAACTATAATCGCCTAGTCATGCGCGTAGCATCCTATTGCGGTGGAACTGCCGTCCTGATATCCGCCCACCAGTCTATCGGTGTTCCACAACCGCTAAAGCTGTATGGAACAGAAGAGCAAAAAAAGAAATTCCTTCCTAGATTTAGACAAGGACAGATCTCAGCCTTCGCTTTAACAGAACCGGATGTGGGTTCCGACCCTGCAAGAATGTCTGTCGAAGCTATTCCTTCCGAAGATGGATCTCACTATATCCTTAATGGTGACAAATTATGGTGCACAAACGGCACTATTGCCAGCATCATCGTCGTTATGGCACGCACACCCTCGATCATGGTTAAAGGGAAGGAAAGAAAACAGATCTCCGCCTTCGTCCTTGAAATGGACTCCCCCGGAATTGAAGTTGTGCACCGTTGTGAATTCATGGGCCTTGGCGGTATATATAACGGCTTGATACGTTTTACTAACGTGAAAATCCCTAAAGAAAACCTTATCTGGGATGAGGGCAGGGGCCTTGCACTAGCATTAGGCACCATCAACGTAGGAAGGCTTACCCTTCCTGCAGCCTGCACAGGCGGTGCTAAACTATGCCTATCCATAGCGCGACGCTGGGGCAAGGACCGTGTGCAGTGGGGAATGCCTATTGGTCTGCATGAAGCCGGCAGGGAAAAAATAGCCTACATTGCAGCTACAACCTTTGCCATGGAAGCAATGACCTGGCTCACTAGCTTCTGGGCTGACCAAGGTAATGTCGATATCCGCATCGAGGCCGCGATGGCTAAGCTATTCACTTCAGAATCTATGTGGAAAATTGCCGATATGACAATGCAGCTCCGTGGCGGACGCGGCTATGAAAAAGGGCGCTCGCTCAAAGCACGCGGTGAAGTTCCTTATCCGGTGGAACGTGTCATGCGCGATTGCCGCATCAATATGATCTTAGAAGGCTCTACAGAGATAATGAAGCTCTTCCTGGCTCGCGAGGCTATGGACCCGCATTTCAAAATTGCAGGGCCTTTAATGACAAAGAAAAGCTCTTTTAACGAGAAAGTTAACGGGTTCTTTAAAGCTATGCGTTTCTATGGTGCTTGGTATCCTAAACAAAAGTTCGGCGGGCTTTTCACAAAAAGATACTCTGACCTAGGGCCTTTGGCGACACACTTCCGCTACGTTGAAAGCACTTCGCATAAGATGACAGCAAAGCTTTTTGAAGCAATGGCAAAATACCAACAGAAGCTTGAGCTGAAACAAATGCTTCTGGGAAGGCTGATGGAAATTGGAACAGAGCTATTTGCCATCTCTGCCACCTGTGCGTATGCTGCTTCCCTCAAAGATCCGTCTGCAATAGAACTAGCTGACTATTTTGCAATCATTGCTGAACGTAGAATAGAAGACCGCTTCCGAGCCCTCCATGATAACGATGACAAAATCACCGACGAAATAGCAGAGAAAGTCTTAGACAAGAAATATCGCTGGCTCGAAAAAGGCATCGAATGGATGGGCCCCGACGAATAGGCAGCGTTTCACCCTGCACCCACCAAAGTCCTTTGGTGGGTGCAGGGCAAAGCCATGCCCCTGCTGCTGGCTAGGATGGGAGTGGGGGGTAGAAGAGGGTGTTGGATTCGGCTTTTTTGACAAGGAGGTTGCTAGGTTTAAAGCGGGATCCTTGCTGGGTTTCGAGGCGACGGAGTGTTGCGACGATATTTTGGGGTGTTACTTTGTCAGCATAACGGAGGAGGCCGCCGCGGAAGGGAGGGAAGCCTATGCCCATGATGAGGCCAAGGTCGAGGAAGTCCGGCCGGGAGATAATCCCTTCTTCCAGACAGCGTGAGGCTTCATTGACCATGCCGTAGATAAATCTAGGGATGATATCCTCGTTATAGTTGTTAGGCTGTTTCCTGCCGACCTGTTTGATGAGATCGTTGATTTCAGGATTTTGTGTTTTTTTGCTTCCTTGGTAGATATAGAAGCCTTTGCCGTTCTTTTTACCGTAGAGCTGTTTCTCCGTCATCAGTTGAAGGATCTTAGCAGGGCGCATTCTTTCGCCGTAGGCTTTTTCGAAGGTTTTGCCCACTTTATAGCTCACGTCGTTGCCCACTTCATCGGCCAGTTCGAAAGGGTCCATTGGCATGCCGTAGTTGAGGACTTGGTTTTTGAGCTCGTCCCAGGAATAGCCTTCTTCCAGCATCAGCATTACTTCGTTGGCGCCTTGCATGAAGATACGGTTGACGAGGAAACCGTGGCAGTCGCCGACGACGAGGGGTGTTTTACCTAGTTTACGGCAGAGGCTGACGGTGGAAGCAATGGCTTGAGGGGACGAGTGTTTTCCGGCAACCACTTCGACAAGCGGCATTTTGTTGACAGGATTGAAGAAGTGCATGCCGACGAAACGTTCAGGATGTTGCATGCCTTCGCTCATTTCCTCGATAGTGAGGGATGAGGTGTTAGAGGCGATGATGGCATCCGGTTTGACATTGGCTTCCACTTCTTGGAAGATTTTCTTTTTAAGCTCCAAGTTTTCCGTAGCAGCTTCGATGATGATTTCGGCGTGATCAAAGCCTGAGTAGTCGATAGAACCGCTGATAAGTTGGAAGCGGCGGTCCAGGTCGTAGCAGGTAATTTTTTTAGCTTTGACTCCTTTATTGAAGTAGCCTCTGGCGAATCCTATCCCTTTACCGACTAGGTCCCAGGAGACATCTTTCAACCGCACGAAGATATTATGGTCAGCCAGCAGCCAAGCGATGCCTGCGCCCATTGTACCGGCACCTATGACAGCGGAGGAAGTGATCTCTTTCCCTTTTATGTTTTCCGGTGCGCCGGTTTCCTTTTTTGCTGCTTCTTGGGTGAAGAAAAGGGAGATGAGGTCGGGGGCGTTGGCAAATCCTTCTGGGATTTTGGCGATAAAAGTATCGGCTTCTTTTTTCAGACCTTCGTTGAGAGGAAGAGTATAGGTGTTCTTTATCACATCCAAAGCTATGAGGGGTGCGGGGTAGTGTCCATGTGTTTTTTCTAAAACAGCTTTTTTCGATTGGTAGAATACAAAAGAACGCCCCAAGGGGTTGTTTTGCATTAGCTTATTGACGAAACTTAGCTGTTGGCGACGGTCGAGGACTTTTTTCTTTCCTTCGGAAGTAAGGATTTGTTTGATAAATTCATCGGCTTTAGGCTGCAGGAATTGCCAAGCGAAGATGGCGTCGGCCAAATGTGCTTTATAGGCTTTTACGGCTGGAACCATCTTACCTGTAAGGATCATATTTAGGCCTTCAGTCAGACCGACGAGCCTTGGAAGGCGTTGCGTACCTCCCCAGCCGGGAAAGATCCCCAGATTAACTTCGGGCAGAGCCAAGAGCGTTTTGGGGTGGTCGGATACAATACGGTAGGTACAGCTGAGGACAAATTCCAATCCTCCGCCTAAGCAGGCGCCGTGGATGACCGCAATGGTGGGGAAGGGCAGGCTGCTGAGTTTATTAAAGACGCGGTGTCCGGTATTGATAATTTTCTCTGCGATGGACGGATCGTCAAAGGCGGGTTCGAAGCTATGCAGGTCAGCGCCCGCGATAAAGACGTCGTCTTTGCCGCTGACAATTTTCAAAGCTTTGATGGAGCTATCTTTAGCGATGGTATCTATCAGCTCATCCAGTTCAGCAAGGATAGCTAAATTGAATTTATTAACCTTTTCATTAGGAAGGTTAAATGTGAGCAGTGCTATACCGTCAGCGTTATTTTGAAGTTGAAATGCAGATGTCATTATTCTACCTCCAGCAAGCATGCTTGGCCTTGGCCGCCGCCGATACATAGAGTGGCGAGACCATAGCGCTTGTTCCGTTTTTTGAGTTCGAGCAGTAATGTAAGTATCAATCGTGTTCCGGAAGCACCGAGAGGGTGGCCGAGGGCAATGGCGCCGCCGTTGACATTGAGTTTATCTAAGTCGATGGTACCGAGGGCTTTATCTCTATTGAGGTTTTTGCGGGCGAATTCGTCCGAAGCGAAGGCTTTGACGACGGCGAGAACTTGTCCTGCGAAGGCTTCATTGATCTCGATAAGGTCGATTTGATCTAGAGTGAAGCCGGTTTTAGCTAGGAGGAGGCTTGTCGCGTAGACAGGGCCGATACCCATGCGGCTGGGGTCAACACCTGCAGCAGCATGGTCAAGGATGTAACCTAGTGGTTTAAGGTTAAGTTCTTTGGCTTTTTCTTCCGACATCAGAATGACTGCTGCTGCACCGTCGGTGATGGGGCTGGAGTTACCTGCTGTGACAGTGCCTGTAAGGGGGTCGAAGACAGGTTTAAGCTTAAGCAGCGATTCTAGGGTTTGGTTATCGCGTGGACCTTCATCGATAGTCTGGATTTTTTTGTAGTCTGGTGGCAGAGGGATAGGGATGATCTCTTCGGTAAACCGCCCATCTTTCGTTGCTTTGGAAGCCCTGAGGTGGCTTTCCATAGCAAATTTATCCTGCTCTAACCGCGTGATCTGGAATTCGCGGGTGAGGATCTCGGCAGTTTGTCCCATAGATAGTCCGCATAAAGGGTCGGAGATGTCAGGGATAACAGGTTTAAATAGGGAGGGTCTAAAGGCTAGCAGGCTTTTAAGCTTACCTTGCCACCCCTTGGCTTTGCTCAAATTTTGCAGGAAGTCGCGCATGCGTGGCGAGAAGAGGATAGGAAAGTTGCTCATCGATTCTACGCCGCCGGCGAGGATGATTTCTGCCTGTTCCAAAAGAATTTTATCGGCTCCCGTAGTGACAGCTTCCATTCCGGATGCGCAGTTACGGTTGACGGTGTAGGCAGGGATTTTTTGTGAGAGGCCGGCTTTGACAGCAATGACGCGTGCGATATTTGTCGCATGGACAGGCTGGAGGACGTTTCCTATGATAACTTCGTCTATCAAGTTGGGATCTATAGGCGTTCTGCTATAGACTTCTTTTACGGCATATGCGCCCAGATCGTCTGCTAGCATATCCCTTAGCACTCCGCCGCCTTTGCAAAAAGGGGTGCGTACGCCGCTGACTATTGCAATCCGTTTTCTCATTTTTTTTCCTCTTGATAGATCGAGTCGATTAAGGATTTGTAGTTTTTCTCTATAGTTTCTCGAATGATTTTCATGGAAGGGGTGAGTTCGCCATTTTCAATGCTTAAAGGATGCATGATGAATCTGTAGGCGTGGATTTGCTCCCAGTGGTTTAGCGTTTGGTTCATTTTGTTCAGAAGCTGTTCCATCTCAGATTTGATGTAGCTGCTATTTAGAAAATCCTCGTCGGAAAGGTTGCTCATATTTTTATTGTTTTTGAGGCCATGCAGATATTCAAAGTTGGGAACAAGTAGGGCAGAGACGAATTTCCTTCTCTCAGCGATGATAATTGCCGTTTCAATAAAAGGTGCTTTAGTTAAGGCATGCTCAATGGGGACAGGGGCGATCATTTCACCGTTGGAGGTTTTGATCAGCTCTTTCAAGCGTCCGATGATGAAGGCATAGCCTTCTTCGTCGATCGTTCCTTTATCCCCTGTATGCAGCCAGCCTTCGGCGTCGATGGCTTGCGCTGTAGCCTCAGGATTTTTTAAATATTCTTTCATGACGAGCGGTCCGCGGATGAGTATCTCGCCGATAGGGCTGATCATGATTTCCATTCCCTCGACGAGGGTGCCGATACTGCCTAACTTCGTCTTTCCAATTGGATTTACGCAGACAGGACACGCTTCGGTCAAACCCCAACCTTCATTAATCGCAATCCCGATATCGCCTAAAAAGTGGTTCAGGTGCGGGTCTAATGCGGCCCCACCGCTTATGACAAGGCGGAGTTTTCCACCTAATGCTTCCCTAAGATGCGAATAGACGAGCTTATCGGCCAATCCGTGGAAAAGATGTTTCCAGGTAGTCTCTGTTTCTTGATTGGCAAGGTCAAATGCCCACTCGCCGATGGTGCGTTTGAGGTAGCCGGCGGCTTCCACATTGGCAACCATTTTACTGTAAACTTTTTCCAGGAGGCGGGGAACAACGACCATCACAGTAGGGTGTACTTCCCGACAGGCGACGCCCAGATTTTTCAGGTCATTATAATAATAAATGCTGATGCCCCACATGACCATAATGAAACTGACGCTGCGGGCAAGAATATGGGCTAAGGGAAGGATGGAAAGATAAATGTCATTTTTGGAATCCCACTGCAGCGAGTCATTATAGAATAAGGAAATAAGGCTTTGATGGGTGTGGACTGCGCCTTTAGGGGTACCGGTGCTTCCGCTGGTGAAAATTACAGCAGCGACAGTATCGGGAGTGTGGCTTTGAAGGAGACTTTTAAAAAGGTCAGGTTCCACATCATATAATTCGCGACCACGAGCAAGAAGAGCCTGATAAGTTATGGTCTTTTCACCCTGCGGTTCGTCATCGAGGGCAATAGTGAGATTAAAGTGGTCTTTGCAGTGGTCATGCCGCAGCCAGGCATCGCTTCCTTCGACAAAGATGGTTTTGATTTCTGCCAGTTCTACTTCGTAGCGGAAGTTTTCTTCTGAAACATTCAAGAAAAGGCCGACCGATACAGCTCCTATAGACATGATGGCAAGGTCTATCATAGTCCATCGGGCACTGGAAGGAGCAATTAACCCTACGAAAGTGCCCTTTTCTATGCCTAGCGATTTTAATCCTAGAGCTATATACTTAATTTCCTCTAGCATTTGCTCTGTAGAGTAGGCATGCCAAGATTCATGCTCATAACTTACAAGAGCTTTGGGATTGGAGTAATTTTCTTCAATGAAAGTTAAAAGTTCACCGATTGTGTATTGTGGTTTCACGGTAAAATCCTCAGGCTAGGCTTTATTTGATTATAAACAAAAAAATTTATTTTTTACAGAAATACAATGAAAAGCCTATTTTGAGTTTAACGAGTTAGGGAGAAGGATATGGAAATAGAAGATACAATGGACTCATCGCTTGCCATGCCAGCATCTATTAATATTGAAGAAGTAGCCAATACTCTTACTCACGGTTTAGGATTACTTTTAAGTATATTAGGTCTAGGGTGGCTGCTCTCCGCCGCGTTAATATCTGAAGACATCTGCAAGATTTGCAGTGCGACAGTTTTCGGGAGTACTTTGATTATCCTTTATGCTGCGTCAACTTTCTATCATGGAATGCAAGATCCTAAAACTAAACAAACTCTGAAAATCGTGGATCATTGCGCCATCTATGCATTAATAGCCGGGACCTACACTCCGTTCGCGCTGGTTACCCTAAGCGAAACCTGGGGTTGGACACTCTTTTCTATTGTTTGGTCTCTTGCTTTTGTCGGGATACTCTTTAAAATATTTTTTATAGACAAATGGCCTATCCTTTCGACATTGTTCTATTTAGGGATGGGCTGGATGATAGTGATTGCATCCGAGGCTTTTATTGAAGCGATGCCTATGGAAGGATTATATCTGATCGTAGCAGGGGGATTATCCTATTCCTTTGGGGCTATTATTTATGTACTTGAGAAACCTGTATTCCATCATGCCATTTGGCATATGTTTGTCATAGGAGGCAGTATGTGTCATTATTTTGCTATACTTCACTACGTTGTATGATTTACCGCATTATTGTTCCGGGCATTGCCCTAAATACTTATGTGATTGTGGATCCTACGACCCGGCGTGCAGCCGTCATTGATCCTTCGCGCGCTATCCAGCCCATCCTTAAAATAGCTGCAAAGGCAGATGCGCAGATCGTTGCTATTTTAGAAACACATATCCATGCAGATTTTATTTCAGGATCTGAAGATCTGTCCGCAGCCTTAGAGAATAAAGCTGCAGTCTACCGTTCAAGTGAAGGCAGTGCTGTAGGCAATGTTAAAGACCGCCAGAATATTGAGTTAGGTTCGTATACGTTACAAGCATGGCATACTCCGGGGCATACACCCGAGCATCTGATGTGGATCCTTCTTAAAGAAGGCAACCCGACGCATGCTTTTACGGGTGACTTCCTTTTTGTCGGCAGTGTGGGGCGTCCAGATCTTTTAGGCGAGCAGGCAATAGCAGATTTAGCTTCCCAACTATATCACAGTATTTTCGAGGTACTTCCTCAGCTGGATGAAAATATACAAGTTTGGCCTGCCCATGGCGCAGGCTCATTGTGCGGGAAGGGCATTAGCACTGAGGCCTCCACAACTATAAAAAATGAACGTATCCATAATCCCTATCTGCAGCCATTGCCCAAAGATGAATGGGTACGATTTGTATTAAAAGATATGCCTAAAGCACCGGCATATTTTTCTAGAATGAAAAGGATCAATGCAGCCCAGAGCTTAGCAGAAGTGGCCGAAGCACATAATAATGCGGTGATCGTCGATTTGCGTTCAAAGGAAGAGTTCGCTGAAAAGCATATTCCGGGATCCATCAACATCGGTTTTGGGCCTTCCTTCATACAATGGGCTCCTGTCTTATTGCCCTTTGATAGACCCTTAATGTTAATTGCAAATGATAAACCTACTATTAACGAAGCGAGCGAGGCTTTGCATCTGGTAGGTATGGATGCGCCCATTTATGGTAAATTATGGAAGGAAGAGCACGAAGGGCCGTTTGATAGCCTGACAGTCCTGGGGCCAGCTGTAGTGAGGCATTTCCCTAAAGGGGCAGTATTGTTGGATGTCCGTAGTAATAATGAGGTGAAGGAAACTCCCGTTGCAGGGGCTTTGCATATCCCTCTGAATGAGTTACCGTCGCGTGTGGAAGAAGTGCCGCAAGATAAGCCCATCATCGTGATGTGCCATTCAGGCCATCGCGCTTCTATAGGGGCTTCTTTTCTACAGAACCGAGATTTCAGACAAGTTTCTGCAATCTTTGGAGTCATGACAAACTAGATAAAAAAATAGTTTGTGCCATATTTACTAAATCGTGTAGATATTTAAACGGAAATCACAACATGTTGTGGTTGCTAGAAGGTAAAGTGCCTGTAACTAAGGTTATGGGAGAATAGGGAAACGGGTGTGAATCCCGTGCGGTGACGCCGCTGTAACGAGTGACGACAGTCAAAATCTTATGCCACTGCTTAAAAGCGGGAAGGCTAGACTGAAGGATGATCTCGGAGTCAGAAGACCTGCTTTATCTTACTCATCACATCTAAACATTGTTTAGGTGAACTGTCTCGTTAAAGGCAGGATGGGAAGAATACTCTCCAATGCGCGAATATTTTTTCCCTACTCGAATTTAAACGAATTTTTACGCAAGTTTTGTAACTTGCGGCGTTTATGATTTCATTTTTTTTAGGGATTTTTCCTATGACAGCACAAACACGCCTCGAACCAATTTTAGAAGAAAACAAAGATCGATTCGTCCTCTTTCCCATTACACACCATGCATTATGGGAAATGTATAAAAAAGCTGAGGCTAGCTTTTGGACAGCGGAAGAGATAGACCTTTCACCCGATCTTGCGGATTGGGACAGGAAGTTAAATGAAGATGAAAAATATTTTATCAAGCACGTTTTAGCATTCTTTGCAGCAAGTGACGGTATCGTCAATGAGAATTTAGCCGCTAACTTTATGAATGAGGTGCAGTATCCGGAAGCGCGCTGTTTTTACGGTTTCCAGATCATGATAGAAAATATCCATTCTGAAGCATACTCCCTCCTAATAGATACCTATATCAAAGATCCGGTAGAGAAAGACTATCTCTTCCGTGCCATCGATACCGTTACGTGCGTACAGAAAAAAGCCGAGTGGGCATTGCGTTGGATTGAGAAGGGAACCTTTGCTGAAAGGTTGATAGCTTTTGCTGCAGTGGAGGGGATCTTTTTTTCAGGCAGCTTCTGTTCCATCTTCTGGCTTAAAAAACGTGGACTCATGCCGGGGCTTAGCTTTGCTAATGAACTGATCTCAAGGGATGAGGGTTTGCACTGCGATTTTGCCTGCATGGTATATTCTCAACTAGAAAATAAGCTTTCTCCGGAGACCATCAGACAGATCATCCGCAGCGCTGTTGAGCTGGAGTATGAATTTGTGCGCGATGCTCTACCGGTGCGTTTGATAGGGATGAATGCCGACTTGATGTGCGAATATATCTCATTTGTAGCAGATAGGCTCCTTATCGCATTAGGAGTAGATAAAATGTTCGATGCTGTCAACCCCTTTGACTTTATGGAACTTATCTCTATGACCGGAAAAACAAACTTCTTTGAACGCAGGGTCTCTGACTATCAAAAATCCGGAGTTGTTTCTGCTAATGAACATGGCACCTTTACTCTGGATGAGGAGTTTTAACTATGTTTATCTTAAAAAGAGACGGAAGACGGCAAGAAGTTAAATTCGATAAGGTTACTTCCCGCATCCAGCGTTTATGCTATGGCTTAGACCAAGTGCACGTAGACCCTATCTTAGTTGCCAAAAAAGTGATCGAAGGCATCTATGATGGCGTCACGACATCGGAATTAGACAACCTAGCAGCCGAGGTGGCTGCTACATTAGCTTCCAAACATCCCGACTATGCCTTGTTGGCAGCAAGAATAGCCATATCCAACCTGCATAAAAATACCAATAAATCATTTTCACAAACGATAGAAGCCTTGTATTACTACAGAGATGGTAAATCAGATAAAAGCGCCCCTCTGATAGCAGCCGATGTCTATGCTATTATTCAAGAAAACTCTGAAATACTTGATGCAGCCATCATCTACGACCGGGATTTTGCCTTTAACTATTTTGGATTTAAAACGCTCGAAAGGTCATATCTTCTAAAAATGCATGGAAAAACTGTAGAACGTCCCCAGCATCTTCTGATGAGGGTAGCTATAGGCATCCATAAACAAGATATACCGGCAGCTATAGAGACATATAATTTGATGAGCGAACGTTATTTTGTGCATGCCACACCTACCTTGTTTAATGCAGGCACACCCAACCCGCAGATGTCGTCTTGCCTATTGCTCCAAATCAAGGAAGATAGCATTGAAGGGATCTTTGACACGTTAAAAGCGTGCGCAAAAATTTCGCAATCTGCCGGGGGCATAGGGTTAAGTATCCATAATGTTAGGGCCACAGGCTCCTATATCTGCGGAACAGGGGGAAGTTCCAATGGAATCATTCCCATGTTAAGGGTTTATAACGATACTGCCCGGTATATAGATCAGGGAGGCGGCAAGCGCAAAGGATCCTTTGCTGTCTACCTCGAGCCTTGGCATGCCGATATTGTGTCTTTTCTGGACCTGCGTAAAAATACCGGCAAAGAGGAACTGCGTACGCGCGACCTATTTACCGCCTTGTGGATTCCGGACCTGTTCATGCAACGTATCGAAGAAAATGGACAGTGGTCGCTTTTTTGTCCGAATGAAGCTCCAGGCTTAGATGACTGCTGGGGTGAAGCCTTTGAAGCATTGTACACACGGTATGAGCAAGAAGGAAAAGCCCGAAGGACAATGAAAGCACAGGAACTTTGGACAAAGATTTTAGAAGCGCAGATCGAAACCGGAACTCCTTATATGGTTTACAAGGATGCCTGCAACAATAAATCCAATCAGCAGAATTTAGGGACCATCAAATCCAGCAACTTATGTACTGAAATTGTTGAATATACCTCCCCGGACGAGATCGCTGTATGCAATTTGGCATCGATAGCACTTCCAAGATATATTGTTAATGGTGTATTTGATCATCATAAGCTCTTTGAAGTCACTAAAACTATCACCCGCAATTTGAATAAGATTATCGTAGGGAATCATTACCCCGTTGCTGAGGCGCGTCAGTCAAATCTTCTCCATCGTCCTATCGGTATAGGAGTGCAAGGGCTTGCCGACGTGTTTATGTTGCTGCGGATGCCATTTGAATCTGAAGATGCTGCACAGCTTAATAAGGATATCTTTGAGACAATCTATTTTGGGGCGATGACAGCCTCCATGGAGCTTGCTCGTGAAGAAGGTGCTTATGAAACTTATGCGGGCTCTCCTGTATCAGAAGGAATCTTCCAGTATGATATGTGGGGTGTCAGTCCCGGTCCACGTTGGGATTGGGAAGCTCTTAAAGCACAGGTCGCAGAGCATGGAATACGAAATTCTCTCCTACTAGCATTGATGCCTACAGCATCCACATCGCAGATATTGGGAAATACCGAATGCATAGAGCCGCTGACCTCCAATCTATACACACGCAGAGTTCTGTCAGGTGAGTTTATTGTCATCAACAAGTATCTGCTGGCAGACCTTGTGAAGATGAACTTGTGGAATGAAGACATCAAACAAGCGATTTTGCTGGCTAATGGATCTATACAACATATTGAAGAAATCCCCTTTGAGATGAAGCAGTTATATAAGACAGTGTGGGAAATAAAGCAGAAGGCCATCATCGACATGGCGGCAGATAGAAGCCCCTACATCTGCCAGTCGCAGTCTTTGAACCTATTTATTGAGAACCCTACATTCAGTAAACTCACTTCCATGCACTTTTACGCATGGAAAAAAGGATTGAAGACGGGGATGTACTACTTAAGAACGAAAGCAGCTTCGGAACCGATAAAATTTACGGTGAACGAGGCATCGCGCAAAAAATTCAAAGAGGTGTGTACGTTAGATGCAGAGTGCTTGAGTTGCAGTAGTTAGAGCAGAGAAGCTACGCCCGGTAAGAAGTTGCCTGCAAAGGCGTTTGTGTGGCGGTTTTTTTTTGAACGCAAAGACCCAAAGAACGCAAAGAAGCTCCGCCCCACATTAGGCTGTCACTGGCATCATTGTTTTTGTACCGATCTCACATCGCTGCGGTCCCCCGCGGGACCGCAGCGCCCGACGTTGACATGCTCGCTGACGCGATCACGTCAAACATTTACACGACACCGAATTAAGTCCGGATTTTTTGCAGGATAAACCCAAATGGCAACAGCTGAATTTGGTCATGCTAAATCCCATCAAGTTAACAAACGTGTTTCCGAATTAAAACAAACCACTCTGAAGATACTTTTAGAAGCACGAAGCAATTGTACTCGCCTGCTGACGTAGATCAGGGACTGCTGTAGTCTCAAAAAGGCTTCCGAACAACAATGACCCAATGCCGAAAATTGTATGGCTGTTATTCCCAGCTAAATACTGTCCTTTGTCCAACTTCAGGCCCATTTCCATTTCGTCAGCCTGAATGTAGTGCGTATTTAACAAGTGTGTGATCAATGGGTTCATACGCGACACAATGTCATAGCTGGGACCTGTGCAATTCAGTACGCAGTCAGTTTCAAAAGATTTACCGGAAGAGTAACTAATATTGTATCTCTGATCATCCAGTAATTCGACATTTTGCACATTACCTGCCATAACTTGGAGCTGTCCGCTGCTGATCATATTTTGGATCATCTGACTGTTTTCAGGAGCCATGCGATGTCTATGCTTATTCCACAAAGAGAATAGATGCCGCATAAACTGTTGTTTAGCTTTTTTTGAGGAACTTTGCCAAAGCACGGAAGTATAAGGACGGAGGGTATCTATCAACTGTATCCAGTCTACACCGCAAGCTAGGAGGTTACGTATTTCATCTAAGAGGACGATCCCATCTTTAGGGGTACTGTCTATTAAGAAGTCTTTTAGCGGCACCGGAGGGTGTATGGGGTGCGCTAGCGGGAAGTGACCGTGTTTGGATATAACAGTGATTTTACCTGGATATTTTGCTGCATATAAGCTCGCGAGTGCGTCGACAGCCGTTAAGCCGGATCCTATGATAGCTACAGAATCACAATCGAAGGTGTTAGTATAAAAGGCTTTATTCCAAATGCTATGGAAATATCTTTTTGATTCAATTAGCTGAGCTGTTTCAAAGGAAAATCTTTTGGTAGGGGAGACGCCGGTAGAGATTACGATGTAATCAGTAATGTATTGGGAGCCATCCATTGCCTGCAAAACCCACGATTCGCTAGGCGTTGTTGTGGCGCCTATGATTTCTTGAGGGTGCACCTCAACTTCTATACCCTTCGTTTGAGCTTGCGCAAGGGTCTTTTTTAGGAGGTCAGCTAAGTATAGGCCATAGAGATGGCGGGGAAGGAAGCCATAAGGAGAGATGCTCAGGTGCTTATAATAGGGGCTTTGCTCCCTCCAATATCCTTCGTTGTGCAGTAGCCATACAAAGAAATCATCAGAACGGTCTGCGAATGCCCCCATTTGCCCCGCTCTTACGTTAAGCAGATGATGAGGTGACTGAGTGCCGTACCCAGCCCCTAAACCAGGTTGTCCAGACCTTTCAAACAGTAATATTTGCAGTGGTTTGTTCGTAGCAGCTACCAAATGCACTAGAACTGAAAGTCCTGAAAAACCTGCGCCGATAATTGCAATGCGTTGTTTTGTCATAAGTCCAAAATAACTGATATGGCGATTGAACTCAACCTGTACAAAAAAGGACAATGTACAAATAATCAATGCCTTTAAAGAGGGGAAAAGAATGAAGGAAGAGATACGGCATAATTGGACAAAGGATGAAATACGGACTATTCACGATTCTCCTCTGATGGAACTCATATTAAAAGCGGGAACAGTCAAGAGCCAATACCATGATACAAATGAAGTTCAGCTTTGTCATTTGATTTCAGTCAAAACGGGCGGATGTCCGGAAGATTGCAAATACTGCCCCCAATCAGCAAGCAGCCAGACTTTTGTCAAAGCCGAACCTCTTGTGGAACTTAAAAGGGTGATGGATGATGCCCAAAGCGCACTCGAATATGGCGTGACCCGTATCTGTATGGGAGCCGCTTGGCGTTCTGTCCGCGATAGTCCCCAATTTGACCGTGTATTGGAAATGGTCAAAGAGGTTTCCTCTTTAGGAGTGGAAGTGTGCACTTGCTTAGGGATGTTGAATGAAGGCCAGGCAAAGCGGTTAGCTGAAGCAGGACTTTATGCTTACAACCATAATGTCGACACTTCTCCTGAATATTATAGTCAGATCATTACCACGCGGACATTCCAAGATAGATTAGATACTTTGGATACGGTAGAAAAAGCTGGTATTAGCGTCTGCTGCGGCGGGATTATTGGAATGGGGGAGTCGATAGAGGATAGGGTGAGCATGTTGCATGTTTTGGCGACAAGGGAAAAACATCCCGAATCAGTGCCGATTAATATGCTGATCTCTGTCAGCGGCACTCCGCTTCAAAGCAGGCCTCCGGTTCCTATCTGGGATGTCGTAAGAATGATCGCCACGACACGTATCATTATGCCGCAAACAATGGTTAGACTATCAGCAGGACGGGAAGGTCGTTCCGAAGCAGAACAAGCTTTATGTTTTCTGGCCGGTGCGAATTCGATCTTTATTGGAGATAAGTTACTGACGACACCTAATCCAGACCTAAATTTTGATATGCAGATGATGGAAACTCTGAATCTTACAGCGCGTCCTGCATACAAGGAAGTTTCTGCATGCTCTTGCAGTTAAATAATTTACTGCGAAAAAGGTTGGAAGCAAGGATGCTGGAAGGCACCTTGCGTTCCCTTAAATATACTTCAGGACTAGTCGACTTCACCTCTAACGATTACTTGGGATTAGCACTGGATACTGATGGTAGGTCGCCCGAAAAGTTAAGCCGTGGATCTACAGGATCACGATTATTGACCGGGCATTCTGAACCTATAGAATCCTTAGAAAACAAAATCGCAAAATATCATCACGCTGAAGCAGCCTTGATTTTCAATACAGGTTACGCGGCTAATCAAGGGTTAATGGATTCTCTTTTAAAGGAGGATGTCTCTGTGATTTATGACCTACATTGCCACGCCTCAGTCCAAGATGGACTGCGATTTACCAAGGGCAAAAGCTATCCCTTTTTTCACAATGATACCAAACATCTAAAAAAACGTTTAGAAGATGTGCGTAAAAAGCGCCATCCAATTTTTGTTGTCGTAGAGTCAGTCTATTCCATGGATGGGTCCTTAGCCCCACTAAAAGAGATGAGCGCTCTTTGTGATGAATATGGAGCGGGTCTGATTGTGGATGAGGCCCACGCTATCGGAGTCTATGGAAAAAAAGGCGAAGGGCGCGTCGTTGCAGAAGGTATAGAGGATAAAGTTTTCGCACGTGTGCTTGCATATGGCAAAGCTTTTGGAGTATTTGGCGGAGCCGTCCTTGGGAGTCAGCTTCTGAAGCAATACCTTATCAATTTCGCACGTCCCTTTTGCTATTCGACAGCTCTTCCACCATACGCCATAAAAGCTATTGATATTAGCTACAGTAAGATCCATGAGGCGGATACTCAGAGAAATAAACTTTTTGCGCTGATAAGCTATTTTGAAAGCTTAAGTAGGCAATATAGTTTAGTGAAGGATTTCCATTTCTCTCCAATACAATCTATGGTGATTCCCGGAAACTCCCGCGTAAAAGCAGCGGCTATGGCTTTGGCAACGGAGGGATATGATGTACGCCCTATCCTTAGTCCTACAGTCAAAAAAGGGCAGGAAATTTTACGCTTAATTTTGCATTCTTTCAATACCCCTTCGCAAGTAGAGTCTCTCTTGCATTTACTTAAGGGTCATTTATGAGAGTTGCTGTCGCAGGAATAGGTACTGATGTCGGCAAAACCGTAGTTTCGGCTATTCTGGCCGAAAAGCTACAAGCTGACTATTGGAAGCCTATTCAGTCCGGTCAATTAGATCAATCAGACACATTGATGGTTAAGTCTCTTTCCCGTGATGCTTTAGTATGTCATCCGGAAGCTTATCGATTCGAACAACCGGTCTCACCACATCTAGCGGCTCGTTTAGAACAAAGAGAGATACTTCCAGAGTCCATCATTCCCCCTGAAACAATACGTCCATTGATTATCGAACTTGCAGGAGGGGTGCTATCCCCCTTGAATGATACACTGACCCAACTAGACTGCTATGCATCCTGGAATTGCCGGTGGATTATCGTCTCGAAGCATTATCTAGGCAGCATTAACCATACTCTCATGACATATGAATGCCTCCGGCAAATACAGGTTGACATTGCCGGTATCATTTTCAATGGGAAAGTGAATGAGGCTAGCGAGGAATTCATTTTGAACTATACGCGCTTAGCTTGCTTAGGAAGGCTTAGCGAAGAACCTATACTAAATTTTAATATTATCCAAAGGTACGCTAAGCAATGGCAATTCCAACTTTAGATTCCCAGCTAACACAGCGTGATAGAGCCATCATTTGGCATCCCTTTACCCAATACGAAACTGACCCATTGCCCATAGCGATAGTGAAAGCGCAAGGAGCCTACCTTTATTCTGACATGGGTACACGTTATATCGATGCTGTCTCTTCCTGGTGGACAAATCTGCACGGACACTCCCATCCCTACATCGCAGAAAAAATCTATGAACAAGCGCAAAACCTGCAGCATGTGATGTTTGCTGACTATACGCACGAACCTGCGATATTGTTGGCGGAACGTTTAAAAGCTATTTTACCCCCAGGCCTCAACCGCTTCTTCTACTCAGACAACGGTTCCACGGCAGTGGAGGCTGCACTAAAAATTATTTTCCAGTTTTGGCATAACAAAGGTGCCGCTCCCGAAAAAGACGTCCTTATCTGCTTTAAGGGCGGCTATCATGGAGATACCTTTGGGGCAATGTCCGCCGCAGGAAAAACCAGCTTTAACCGCCCCTTCTGGCCTTTCATGTTCGATGTGGAATGGATCGATCCCCCTTTTGCTGGAAAAGAAGAGGAATCGTATGCACAATTGAATGCCTTGATTGAGCATAAGAGCGTTGCCGGATTCATCTTTGAGCCCATCATCCAAGGGTTTAATGGTATGAAAAGCCATTCAGCTAAGGGCTTGGATGTACTCATGGAGATTTGCGAGAAAAACAATATTCTGACTATAGCAGACGAAGTAATGACCGGTTTCGGTAGAACAGGCCCCCTCTTCGCATGCGAATATTTGAAACATACTCCGGATATTATTTGCTTAGCCAAAGGCCTTACTGGTGGTGCCTTACCGTTAGCACTGACTGTTTGCAAAGACTTTATCTTTGAAGGTTTCCAATCCCAAGACAGAGCTGCTGCTTTTCTTCATGGACATACCTATACCGCCAACCCCTTAGGATGTGCAGCAGCCTTAGCGAGTCTGGACTTGCTTTTGACCAATGACTGTTCAGCCCAGCGTGCTAGAATAGAAGCATCACACCTTCAGTTTAAGGAACAGTACCAACACTTATGGGAGCGGTGCGAAGTCCAAGGCACTATCTTAAGTCTGGAATATAAAACGCGAGAGGGCGATAGTGGCTACTTCAGCTCGTTAAAACAGCGGATTGTCCCGCATTTTTTTGCTAAACACGTCGTTTTGCGCCCTTTTGGCAACTACGTTCACGTCCTTCCTCCCTATTGTGTGAGTGAAGAAGACTTATATCATATCTATCAAACCCTATTGGAAAGTTTATCATGTTGAAAGAAGCTCATTTCGAAGAAATATTAACTGATATAGTTTCCAATGGCGATACACACGCCAAATGGTTGAATACTTTATCGTATATGGAAAACTGCGGCGCACGGAAAATTGCCCTTTGCGAGCACCCTACTAAAGTAAAAGAAGAGATGTTGAAACACGCAGCTGAAGAGTTTAGGCATGCACATTATCTTAAAAGCCAAATCAGCCGTGTATCTGAACAAAAATTTGAGACCTATGCATTAGATTCCATGTTAGGCGGGTATGCAAGCTTACACTATCTAAACACGCTCGATGTTGCAGTATGCCGTTATTTACAACAGAGAAGCGGGTTAACCTCTATCCAAGCTAAAGAAGCCGCCTACCTGCTTGTAACGTATGCCATTGAATTAAGGGCATCTATGCTTTATCCCACTTACCATAAAGTCTTGAAAGCTGCTAAGTCGCCCGTGACCGTGATGTCTATCTTATTGGAGGAAAAAGAACACCTGGAAGAGATGGAACGTGAACTTGCCTTGATCCCGGATTCTAAGGAAATGATGGTAGTAGCGTGTTCTTATGAGGAAAAACTCTGCCAAATTTGGCTAGCAAATTTGAAGGATCTGTCTGCCTTACCTACTATAACATAGCTATTCAGAATCACTTCACTGCGAGCTTCAGGTAAGTCAGAAGTCAAAATTGGAGCCAATGATAAAGCTTTGGCTCCACCCGCTCGTAGCTTGTGAGCTTTTCAGCATAAGGTATAAGGCTATATCAAGTTCTGAGGATACCTCAAATTCGAACTGTATAGGGATATATCTATTTTCCACGAATTGATCTTGGGTGTAATCGTAGAATATCTCGTCAGACATAGAAATGGTTTTGAAAGTTGTTTTGCTTGAAGGTTCAATAGCCACACGCAGCCTATGCCTAGAGCGAAAATTAATTGCATTGTTATCCTGGAACTTACGGAGTTCAAGCCTATTCCTTAATGTCAACAGGGTTTTCTCACCTAAGGGCAAAGAGGGATTCGCCTCAAATTCTAAGCGTGTATTATAACGGTATTTCACCTGATCAAACTTTTTCTCAGTAATATACGTTAACCCTGCACGAAAATTTAAATACTTAAATGCTTGGTATGCAAGCTTCTCAGAATATTCAAAATAACGAAGACGTGTAATAGGCTCTGTAAAACGTAATTCAATATGAGCTTCTAGCTTCCACTTATCTTTTTCCCATTGACCAATGTTAAATTGTGGCCAAAATTCGATGAGATGGTCGTTAGCTTTAATGTAAAGCGGAAGAACTAATAGGAGTAGAATGATATGAAATATTTTTTGCATATTTTCTAACGTGAAAATTATGCTTATAGCTAATACTCAATTAATTGGTAAGTATCCTTTTCTGAGATTAATTTCAAGGTTTACCCCCCCCCCATTACATATGCATAACTGCGAAGCAGTCTTTTGC
>JBAZCF010000012.1 GCA_041671045.1 Parachlamydiales bacterium | reverse complement strand
GCAATGCTGGCATGTATGAGCATGGCCATAGCACAGCGTGTAAGCGCTCCCGGCGGACTTATGTCTATCAACGAAGAAGGGACATGCTATGAAGTGACCCTGTCCTGTATCGACCAGGACAAAGCCGTGGACCTGTTGGTTTATCATTGCATCAAGGCCCGCACGGCAGCACAACAGATCGGTATTTACATTGTGGATTATAACCCGGTGTATTATGCAGAATTCGCCGACAAAGCCACTTATGCCATATTCCTTGATGAACGGGTAAAGAACCAGGAAGGTTACCCAATGTACTTCACCTCTATTGCCAAAGTCAGGGAACATTTAAGACTCTGCATCAAGTACGACCTGGAAAATGATGTGGACCATGAGTACAATCCGGATGTAAGTTATTTAGAGGGGCATTAGTCCCTCTTCTTTTTGTCTCCATACGGTGGACAAGTGAGACTAACACGCTGAATATGAATAAATTATTTTTTCTCTAAATTCCATCATTATGGCAAACCAATTACCCATTGTTAAGATTGGCAGGAAGAGGTATTACTTTGACGCCAAACTATTGCAGATACGCAATGTGACCAACCCCAATGACTTTGAATTCCTTTGTGAACTGGAAGTGTTCTTACTTGCCAAGGCCATAGACCTGCAGCAAGGCAAGGTAGAACCACTACCGGAATATTCCTTTTAAGACACATGCCCAGTTAATGGTACGGCGAAAAAGGCATTAACAAGATTAGAGCCGCTTGGCTCTTTTCTTTTTTATCTTTACACCAAATATACAAACTATGAAATAAAATGACTTTCTCAGCCGTTCATTCAAAGCCCTTAAGAACATCTTCCAGCCACGCACCGAACGCATAGTGCTGGACAAACCACAACCGGAACATATTATTCCGGAACATCACACACCTGTCCCTGACAGAATATATATTCACTTTCCTCCTTGTTCCGGTATACCCAAACATTTCAACCGGGATCGCCGGGCAAAGATCCGCATGCAGAAGAAATCCAGAATCAATAACCGGGTGCAGTAATGCACCCTTTTTATTTCTTTCCCAAACCTTTGGTTATACCCTACCCGAAATATGCCCCTAAAAACGCATAGGAAGCCCTACATTGAGAGATGTCCATTAAGACATACATTTGTATCATCTACCCCTTATCTCTCTCTTAATAGTGTTGTCTAATCTCACTATTATACTATTTCAATCATTAATAATAAGGGTATAATTTTTACTCTTATCTCTTTTTAAGTAAACCATACCATTATCACTATCTAATACAATATAATAAATAAGAAATAAAAAAAAAGTAATAGGAATAAGTATATCTTATATAAAAAGAAATATATAAAGAAAGTTTTTAAACTTAATCACTATGATAACATTTAATATTCCGAATAGAATAACAGAGGCAAATATACAGGCTGAAATTTACCGCAGATTATATATCGAAAATATTCCTTGTTATCTTGAATACAAGCATGAACATTCCAAATTCGATATTGTAATACTTAATCAAAGTAAAACAACAATTATTGCTATTATAGAAATTAAAAGCAAAATAAAAAATATTAATATAATATCATGTAAAAAACAATTCGATAAATATTCTCGGTATGGATTACCATTAATATATTGTAATAATTGCTCACAAATAAACAATACGATTGAATCAATCAAAGATATTTATAATAATCATATTGAATAATGATTAATTGTCTTGATTATTTTTCCTTCAAATACTTTTGTTATTTACTTCATGGAGACATTGATCTGAATTAACAGGGATGAAAGCCAGTCACGGAACTGGCAATGTCTCCATATTTTAAATCTTCAAATACTTTTGTCACTATGCATAACATTTTTTATTTTTTTTCTCAACTTTAAAACAATATAACATTATGAGTGATTTTTTAAACAATTTCGTACCGGAAAAGGTAAGTGTGATTACCATGCCGGTTGGTGCTTACGATGTAATCGTTAAGCAGGTTAAGGAAGTGACTGATCATGACTCCAATTTGAGTGGTGCACAAAAGGAGAATTATCGGTTTGCCGACGTGCATGATCAGTTGGCGGTGACATTCATAAGAATGGACAATTTGCCGGGCATCATAACCCATCGTTTCAACACCCGTGGCTGGGTCAGGTTCGATGAGATGTCAGCCAAACAGCAGAAATCCTACACCAAGGATGAAGTGAAAGGCTATGCCATCTCCAAAAAGACCGGAATGCGTGTTGAAGATCCGGCACGTACCGTTCAATGCAGTAACATTCTGAACCAGTTTTTGAACAAACTGTCAAAGAATGGAACAGCCATCATTGATGATTTGATTGCCACAGGTCACCTTGATATTGGCATGCTGGTAGGCACCAATTGCACCATCACGGTAGCCGAGGAAGTCTTTGACGGGAAGACCCGCAACAAGATAACCAAGATTAACCGTTTGAGTGCACAGCCGGTGCTGAAACCTACAGACGGTCAGGAAGAGTACTAACAAAGAAAAGCCCTGCAGTATTGCAGGGCTTTCTTTCTTTGACACGACATGATGAAGAATTGAAATGGAATATAGTAACTGCAAAGATAGTTATTTTTTTTCTTTTTGCAATAGCATTTGATACAAATCCTCTTTTTGCTCTTTTTTATTATCCGGGCCGGGCATATCGCCTGAACTTATTTTATCATTCCCATTTATATCCTGCATTTTTTCTTTTTCTGAAATGGCTTGTTTATTTCTGATAATCCGTTCAGAAAATTGTACCATATTATCCGGTATAATATAACGGGTATTGACATAGAACATAAACGGAGTCATGCTTCTGGCAATTATTTGATGATTGACCAGGTCATTAAGCCCGTCATAAATAGAAACGTCTGAAGAATAACCGGTAAAAGCAAGAGCCCGGTCAATATCTATAATGACCTGTTCATTTCGTTCCTGCATGATAGTCAGGATATAGGTGAGCATTTTCTTTGCCGGATTGATCAGGGATATCCATTTACAGATATGCTGTACATATTCATCAACAAATTCCGTATTGGATAATTCGCGTGACCTTATCATTTCCCCTCCGCGTGATGTAATACGGTTACGGTTATCTTTAAGGATAGTCACCAGGGATGAGTCGGTAAAGATGAACGGCGAGTACTCATATTTCAGTTGAGCCCGGAGATTTGATATTTTTGTTTTCATAATTATTATATTTTAAAATCATAACCTTTCCAGGTTGTGAAATATCTTTTAATCGCAATAATCGGATGATGTTTAATAAATGTAAATCCTATTGTTCGCCAGCAATTCGATCCGATATAAATAAATAAATTTATATGCCAATCTCTTTTACTTGATCCTGTATTATATTCTATTCTCATAACAATAAAAATATACTGCAAATATATTAAATGTTTTTGAACTTACAAGGATATTTTTATTATTTTTGTTTTTTATACCTTATATGGCACGCACGCACGCTCACAGGCTTACTAATGGAATATTACTTCGTAATATATATAGTAATAGATTGAAAACAAAGAAAGATAAATCTTTCTTTATTTCCAATCGTAAAATCCCTGGGTTTTTCATGCCGGCCTTTTTTATTCTTTTCTCAAAACTTTAAACATCATGGAAAATAGTAATACCTTTCTCGACAACCAACTTTATAATGCCATAATGCATTGTTCAATAAATTCAACTGAAGATTTCGCTAATTTAACTGTTAACCTTTACTTAATCTGTGAAAAGAAATGGAAATCACAACTACAGTTAAACATGAAAAAATCAGAAGTCAAAACAATCATAGACCGAACCTTCGCTTCCTGGAACTTATTCATAAAAAGACTCCGGAAAGATAAATACTTTTTCATGGCCGATTTCCTTGAAAAACATTCTTACAAAGATTTATTCATGAAAGATGAGAAATTAAAAGAAATTTACAATAATCTTTAAACATTATGAAAGTAACTAAAAAACAAGCCTTATTTGGGCTCATATTTATTTTAGCAATCACATCCATTATTGGACTATTATTTACATCTTGTACTAAACCCGGTTATCAAAAAACCGTTCAGATGGTCGCTGACGGAACGGGCACTTATGAAGTAGGGTTTAACACCACCGGCCAATGGGAAAAATTATGGGCCGAGGATTTCTGGCAGATCACAGCCAATGTCAATACCGAAGACACCATTTACCTGGCTGCTTATGGCAATGCCGATTCTGTTATGCTATATCTTACTGTTTTAGAAAATGATGAGATACTGGACATTATATCCCAATCTATTCCCCCGGGACAATATTATATGATCAATTATATTGTAAATTATTAAACTTTAAAACCATGTGTAAATTTTATTCCGCAATTATCAAACCCAATGGAGATCTGCTCCATGACATTCACACCTCCTCACATAAGGATATTATCAATCTTTATAATCTTAATGATGACAAGGTTGGTAGGTTTGCCAAACTCGAATATACCAGCGATGATCTGATGGATTTGTCGACTTACCAATTGAAAGTTGATGAAAATGTTAAACCGGACTGGTTAACCGATAAGATGCTCGAAAATGCCGAAAGGAAACTATATCAAATTGTCAAAAAAAGGATTATTACAGAAGATCGCAAACTTTTGATGGGCGGTATTTTTGTGATTGCTGAGGGAGTGAAAATCGATACGGTCAAAAATGCAATTATTGAGGTTATCAGAAACTCCACCGTGAACGAGATGCGGGAAAACTCTACCGTGAACGAGATGCGGGAAAACTCTACCGTGAAGATCAATAACAGCAATAAAAAGTAAAATAAGGAATAGCCTACAGGCTATTCTTTTTAAAACTTAACAGATATGGACATCGTAAAGTTTAATAAAGCAAATATTTCCGGAAATCATTTAATTATTCCGGATAATATAACCCGTAAACAATGGCTCCATCTTGGCAGTGCCATACGCACCCTTGAAATTGGTTCCAAAGGTTGGTATAATGACTGGTCTAAATTTGGCATTAAAAAGGAATATACAGATGTCATAGAAGTAGGCAATATTTATTCAGAATTGGAATTGCTTACAGGACTGTCGAGAAGTACATTAAAAAAGCGTAAGTATTTGACTGGCAAGATCGATGGGTTCCGTCAACGGAACGATCTCACTCCAGCACATCATATGGAAGTAACCAGTTTATCACCTGAATTACAAGATGATTTTCTGCAAAAAGCAAGCGAAAATCATTGGACCGTAAAACAACTCCGAAAAGAAATAAAACTATTCAAACAATCCGGTAATGAATCCACGCCAAAAAGGACTTTACAGATAGAATGCATGGGCAAAGTAAAGGTTATGGAACAACTGGGCGATACCTGGAGAGAAGTAGATCACATTGAAATCTTTTAAAAGCAAAATATTATGGGAAAATTCGGCAAGCCATGGAAAGGTGATATTGTTAATGGCAAATTTGTACAACCAAATACATCCATTGAAACAATACCGATATTAAAAGCAAATGCCAGAGTGCATAATGCAAGGAAAGTAATAAACCTTGCCGGAGACCAGTTTGACAGCACCTTGGAAATGTTCATGGCTGGCCTGTTATCAAAGTCCGGTATTGTTTATGAAAGGCAAAAAGTTTTTGTACTCCAGGATGGTTTCCGGGAGCCTGTAACAAACGATTGGATCCGGGAGATAAAATGGGTCGTCGATTTCTGGATACCGTCTATCGGGCTTATAATCGATACCAAAGGATGGGCTACGGAAATATTTATTTTAAAATATAAAATCTTCCAATACAATCGTTTCAAAGGTTTATATAAAGAGGTACTTCAGGTGAAGTTCGCTAAAAACCAGAACCAATGCATATTAGTATTAAGTGAAACAAAGGCGCTGGTCAGGGATAATGTCACTTGATTATATTTTTCTTAAAACTAAATATCATGAAAAAAAATACAAAATATATTATTGCTTTTTGGATTGTATATTTAATACTTTCCATGTTCCAGGCCATAGCACAGGATACTTTAAAAGTAACATTTTATGTTAAAGACACCACCTGTCATATAGAACAGGTTTATACTGTTTCCAATGACAATGATTCATTGAGCAACGAGCAGTCTAACGAATGGATACAGATCATTCCCGGATATATCATTAATGAAATATATTGCGATATATTTTACAAAGAAATCGACAGGAAATTCAAGATACTCAACTTTCAGATTAAACAGCCATGAAATGGTCAGATAACTATATTATTTGGGATTATAAAATTGTACGGAAATGACAAAAGAAGAAAGAATTGTTAAACTACAAATCAGGCGGAAAAAATTAGTCCGATTGTTAATTAGGTCTGAAAGGATCGGCGCTTCTTATGATGATAAAATAGATGCCATCGATAAGTTAATTAGGAAACTTAACTCTGAATAGCCATGAAAACAAGGGAGCAAGAAATTAAACAGAAATTAGTGGAAATATTTGAAGACTTCGATGAATTTCGGGAGGCAGATATGAATATATTTATTTTACAGGTTGTATCTATCATTAATGATGAAATAATATACGCTCAATCCCACCCCGACCTGACCGAAATCATCCGGGAGATGGAGAAAATGAGAATAGATGGCAATGATGTTTGTACTCGAAGCGGGAATTTAATGTTAGATTCTATTATTGAAATCCTCCGCAAGCACCAATCCGAAATTAATAAGAAATGAGAAAAGCAAAGATATGCCAATGTTATGCTATTGTCAATTTACACTATAGGCATGAGGATTTTGGGGGATCAACTGAGGAGGCAATAGTTGTGGAAAAAGACTTCAAAGATGAAAAAAATGCAGAAAAAAGACTATCTGAAATATTGATGGATAATAATAGGTTACACTCATGGGTAAATAGATATTGTATTATAAAAATATATTGGAGGGAAATGTATGACTGATAAAATAAAGATTGCTTTAGAAAATCTCAATAAAGCAATATTAGAAGAGCTGAACGAAATGTCTAATCGACATAAAAAGACATTACAGGAACTTGAAAGAATGAAACAACTCTTGACAACTTACGATCAACAAATTAACAAAATCATCAATACACTTGCAATTATGTGTTTTTGTAAAAGCAAGACTTGTAATAGATGTGGATTTACTGAACCGATGAAAAAAAGATGTGAAAATGAAATCATAAGAACAGAATTGTTTAAGAAATTAGACATGTTAAAAGGCCAACTCCCCACAACTGGCGAAATGCTTGACTCAATGTGTAAAGTGGATGAAAGCTGTGGACAATCCCAGCCGGGGACGTGCAAGGATAATAGGGACTTAATTGAAGAGCAGCAGCACTTAATCCATGAATATCAGGATGAAATTACAAAATTGAAATTCATGATAGATAACGGTTTAGGTTGGAAAGACTTAGAAAATGATAATCATTAAACGAATTTAACCCCTAAACCAATGGAAGAACTGATCAAGAAACTCGAAGCACTGAAATGGGGCAATGAAACAGCCTCTTATTCAGCTAATGATGTGAATACAACATTATACGAAGCTATTGCAATCCTGCAATCCCAAACCGTCATCAAAGCCAAAGCCCTCCGAAAGAAGGGGACGGATGAATTTTATATCTATGATGCACTTATTAATGAATGGTGTACCTGTCAATTACCCGAATTATTAGCTGAAACAGCCGCTATGAAAGCCTATGAATATCTCTCAGAGAAAGGCTTAGCGGCAGCTGACTTACCTTACGATGCCGAATTAATCGACATTGAAATCATAGTGAAAGGATAGGAAATGAAATCTAAAGACAGTATTATTGCTGTCTTCTTTATCTTTCTTCCAAAACTTTAAAACCATGAGCAAAATCAATGACAAATCCAAATCATTCAGTAAAACCTTTAAATCCGGAAACGACCAGATTTCTATTACATTCATCGGTGAATTCATTCCTAAAGATCCAGGTGTACATACATTTCGCAATGGAGACCCAGGATATCCTTCTGATGGTCCTTATTTCACCATTGAACAGGCAGAAGCCAATGGAAATATTATGCCATTCATTGAAGTCATAACGGACTTTTATGACAAGAAATTCCAGCAGTTAAAAGAAAAGCATGGAATCACATGGAATGACTATGAAGATTTTATGGACAACCTGGGCGAAGAACTGGCCGATGAACTGGAAATAGCAAGGTACCAAGACGGTTAATACCGTCTTTTTTTACTTGTTTATTCTTTTCTTAAAATTATAAAACTATGGAACCAAAGAAAATCGTTGTTTATGTAAAATCCGGATTGGTTATGTCTATTCATTCAACAGATCCGGATATTGAAGTGATTATGTATGACGAAGATAATATCGGATCTGGTGACCAGCCGCCCATTCCACAACCGGATATGTATGCCATCCAAAAAGATGCCACAGAAAACATCCCGGCAATAACTAAATTTGGTAATTTTTACACAATCTATTAATTATGAAAAGAACAGATTTCTCTCAACTGCAAGGCATTGAAACCACCAAACGTGCCATTGAAATATGCCTGGCCGGATATCACGACCTGCATATTGTCTCCACCAGAGGCAATGGCAATACTACATTGATAGATGCTATCGTTAATATCCTGAAAGGATTGAACCTTCGTGATAAGAATTGGTTTTTCGTTCGTGATTCCGGTATTGACAGAATCGATTTCTGGAACGCCAGGGAAGGAGTATACCTAAATCGGGGAAGTATATCAATTGAACTGGGATCGTTCAACCTGGCTCATGTAATGACCTTACAGACCCCAAGAATACTTACCGATCATTATTTTACCGATAATTCATGCGAACCGTCAGAAAATGTCGTGGAACGTGTTACTGCAGTCAGAAAACTAAATTCCGATTTGTTAAAAGTCGAAGAAGATTCTATAACTTTGCTTAAATATGCAACAGAAGAATGGGAATTCAATATGGCAATTATTGCCAGGATTCACGAAGTGGCCAGTACTATTGCAATACTGGACTGTGCAAAAACCGTAAGAGCCGAGCATATGGCCGAAGCAATACAATATTTCACTTTTGAACCTGAAGAGAAATGAAAAAGATACTAATTGCTGATATACCTGACGATTTATATGAAAATATAAAAGACGATCTGAAAGTGGGTTTTAATCCTACTGGAAATAAATTTATTATGTTTTCATTTACTGAATTTATCCTCCCAACGGATAAAACGGTTTATGTTGAACGCGAAGGCTACCATCACAGATATTCCGTAGAAGAATCGGCTGCATTTCAGGATGGTGTTAATTGGTTCAAATCCTTACTGCAATGAATGAATTTGAAAGTCCTTTACCAATCATTACCGATAACCAGGCCGGTATTGAACTGCAGGATAAGGTCCGACAGGAATACAAGTTCTTTGGCAGTGTTCCATTACGAAAAGGTATGATTTTATATGAAATTACCATGTCTACCGGTGAGATAAAACCTCTGCACATCGAGCGCAATGCAGCGCTGGATATCACGACAGGCAAACCCGTATTCAACAGCAAAGCCATTTACAATCCCAAATGTTTTTACATCATGGCTATCAATGAAAAAAATGCCATCCGTAAATACAATAAGATTGTAATGCAAGCCATGCAAAAAGTAAAACAAAAACACGAAACCGGTTAATTACCGATTTTTTATTCTTTATCTTTGTAGGACAAAACTTTACGGTCATGCCAAAAGAAATGGAACAACATTTGCGGGCCCAGGCAGAGAAGAAAAGACTTACAGGGGACCGTAAAAATGCCTATATTTACGGGACTATGATGGAAAAAACCTCCTGGCGACCGCATAGAAAAAAAAGGAAAAAGAAAAGAAAATCTTGATTATTTTTCTTTTAAACACTCAATTCATATCCCGCCGTTGGGCATTTCACGTTCTTTCATAATTCGGTCAGTATTTTCGGTTTATTCTTTGGAATGTTATAACGGCGGGATTTTTTCATATATTTGCATTCAAATCCGGGTGCGTTTCACAACAAAAGGTTAGTAAGTTCTTGACAGAGTACATTTACATCTTCGTTTAACCACCCGGATTTTTTAAAACATTAAGTTCATTGACGCTTTGAGCAAAACACTTTGGACCAGGGTTCGATTCCCTGCAGCTCCACCATTCACTTGGAATCGCTAACCAGTCGCGTTAGTACTGGATTTGGGGCTGATCGGTTTTGACAGGTGCTATTATGCAAAGAAGAGAACTTATAACGCCAATAACTGGCAACGTTTATCAAATGTACAACCAGCCCTTAAGAAGGGTTGCTTAGACCGTCTGCCGGGAACGAAATCCCGGCAACGGACATATAGCTCAATTGGTAGAGCAGGGCCCTGAAACCATGCTATCAAGCGCATGGGGGTGGCCTTGGTTGAAGGTTCAAGTCCTTCTGTGTTCGCCAAGAGTAAAGGCCGGATAAGTAAAAGTGAGCCAATCTAACTGCTCGATTAAATGCAGTGAAAAGGATGAACAAGTCTGGTACGATGCTCTTCACAAAGCCGGGATGGATCAGACCATATGCGATGAGAAACCCGGCTTTTTAAGACATATTTATAAACGCCCGGGGAAACGGGATTACTGAATTCCTAAAGCGTTCATAGAAACCTTTTGTCAGTACAATGTGGGTTGACGGAACAAAGTGCCGCAAGGCTCCCGGACGTTTGTACAAAAACATTTTGAAGGTCATGCACAAAACGGTAAGCATGTTCAATAATACCGGCTCCAATTCGTTGGAATAAACAAAGCCTTCAAAGCATTAAAGATCCTTTTGTAGCCATAAGGATCTTCCCTGATGCAGATTAAACATAACAGATAACTTCTGTATGGCATAGATGACTTCGAAGCAGTCTGTCAGGGATAGATATTTGTCACAAATAGAAATTCCTATAATGCATGCAAGTTTGTGACAATAGGTGAGCCGATTAAGGAACGAGAACGTCGAAAAGTGCGGTTTACGCCTCCTTGTTAAATTCAGTACCGTTCTCTTTTTAAAACATTTAAATAAGCAGGATTAATAATCTTGCTTATTTTTTTTACAGTCTTGTTTATTTCTTTCTTAAAACTTTACAAAATGGAAAACTATAAATGGAAATTAAAAGGATTAGCAAAAAAGATTGACCCGAAAGAAGCGGTCACAGAATTGCGAAGAATCCGCGACAAACATGAAAAGTTAACCCCAGAAGTTATCGTTGAAGAAAGTAAGAATATTAATGCGGTTTTACACAATTATTTCGATTGGGATAATAAAAAAGCTGCAGAAAGATGGAGACTTGATCAGGCTCGACATTTGATTAACAATGTTGAAATTGAAATTACTTGTAACGATCAAACTTTTACCGTTGGTGTGTTTGAAATCGTGGATGATACTGGTTACAGTAATATCGACACTTTTTCGTTAAGTGAAATTGATACTGTAAGAAAAACTGTATTGCAGGATTTAAAGTATCTCAAAAAGAAACTTGATGCATACACAGAATTTCGAAAAGTTGGACAAATCATTTCGGAAGCTATTGAAACTTTAAATTCTTAAATAATGAAAAAAATTGAAAAAGTCGAGATTAAAGGTCTCAAAATTGCCAATGTTCAAATAAAAATAGAAGGGATATCACCGTTAATCGTCCATAAATGGAGTGAAAAAATTATCCAAGAAATGGAAGATAAACATATGGGAAAACCTAAAAATTCAAAACATGATATTTTGATTCCGGAACAAGAGTATCAAGACGCTAAACATGTAAGTGTTGATGGATGGGAAGGATTTCCTGCTGTCGGATTTAAAGCGTCCATGGTTCGTGCCGGTAAAATGATCGGAATGGTAATGAAAGACATACAAAGTGCATTTTTTGTTATCGCTGATGATCCAATTACACAACTTGTAAAAATAGTCCCAAATGAAAGTGTTATGCGTAGAGATATTGTTCGACTTTCAAGTGGTGCACCAGATCTGCGTTATCGTCCCGAATATCGCGTGTGGAGTGCCGTTTTAAATATAGAATTCAATCAAGGTATTTTAAGTCTTGATGAAATTTATCAACTTGTAATGGCCGCGGGATATGGATCTGGAATTGGAGAAATGAGACCGGAAAAAACAAAATATGCTTTTGGTCGATGGAAATTAATACAGAATTAAAAATATTAGTATAAGGTGAGGCGCGGTAAGATACTGTGAGGCTTGATTTGTTCAGATTTGTCCCGCCGAGGTCTGATTTAAGATAAGTTTGAGAAATTGAACTTATCTTTTTTTTAAATATTAAAAATATCAGTATAAGGTGATGATGGGTCGAGTACGGTCTGTAGAGGTGAGGAGTGGTAATATAGTATATGGATAGTACAGAAACGGAAGATAAGTGAGATATTTTGTCTTACTTATCTTTTTTTTTAACATCAAAATAGTATGCGGATTGGGGTGGAATGAATAGGACTGGAAATGCAGGGTCAGGTTTGGAACGATTTAATATTAGGATAAGCAAGACGATAAGTCTTGTTTATCTTTTTTATAAACTTCAATGCCTGTCAATATGCAGGAATCCTTACTTGTCAGGGTATCAAATAGGCTTGAAAATGAGTGGATAATATACGTGGATCGATTGATCTGGTGTGTGTGACTACGTTAGAGGTCCGCTCTCCTGCATTTGTAATACACTTAAAAAACCATTATTGCCCTTTTTTGACTATGCTCAATCCTATTCAAAATAACCTTTTAAATTTAAACTCAATGAATAATGACGTCGAAACTCAAGACCCAGTTCAGAATTCGGAACCGATTTTCTTCTTTGCCGAAGGAGAGAAATACAAGGAAATTTCCTTTGATTTGTTGTGCCAGAGTAAGGCATATCTTAATTCTAACCGTAAGCCACCGGAGTCACGTCCTGTCGAAGCGTATGAACTCATAGAAGAGGTCAACGCCATCCTGGACAAGTATGGCATAGTCTATTATATGCAACCCATCCTGGTGCAAGCCAACGGCTCGGAGAACGTAATGACCCGCAAGGAACGTGCGGAGATACCGGCCAATGAAACGCCTATCGATACATGGGTATTTAACAAAATCCTTATCCAATGGATCTTTGCTTTTGAAGGTGATCTTAAGCCTGGTATATCCTGTGCTTTCCACGACAAAGGCATTGACCTGGCTTTCGGCCTGTATAATCGTGTCTGTACCAATCATTGCATCTTTGGTGACAAATGGTTCTCAACATATACTGCCAAGAGAAGCCAGAAGAAGTCTTATAATGACCTGATAAATGCTTTGCGTGTGTGGTTGGATGATTATGAAGCCAATATAAGCATTGACATCGCCATGGCCCGTATGATGATAGACAAATTGTTCATTGACCAAGACTCTGATGATATCATTGACAATGTTATGGGCGCCTTGTTACGCCTTGCCGTCCGGCAGAATATGCCCGGAGTGGTATGTGATGCCCCCTTTAACATCACATCCGTTGTAAAGATTACCAGAGGATTTGAAACCGCCAGCCTTGAACGCCATGGTATTGGTGGGGAATCACATGAGATATCCTTATGGGAAATTTACAATGCAGGTACTGCTTTACTTAAACCCAGCGATACGGATATCAGTGATATCCATGCCAATAACAAAGAATGGGGGACATTCCTTGTGAACCGATATTTGCCGGATTATGAACAGGAACTCTCCAATCTTACGCATAGCATTTATATTGCATTAACGGAAAACAAACCGGAAGAAGCATTTATTGAAGATGAAGAAATGGATAAATACTCCGGACTTAATCCTGAACCGGATGAGCCAGGATCGGACAATCCGGCAATCAATGAAGCCGGGGAAGATGCCATACCGTCAAAAAAGAGAAGTCATCACAGGAGACAGGAAAAGCCCGGTGAAGTCTAATGCCGGTAAAAGTGGATTAATTGGTTTTTAGTTGGAAGGAAGGGTGTATCATCCCTTCCTTTTTTATGAACAAAGCAAAAATAAAGTTCAATTATTTTTGTTTATTGTGAACTTAATATTATCTTTGCAACTCGTGATTATCTTTTTCCAAAACTTAAAAATATGAAAATTCTTAAAAGATTATTCTGGTTAATTGCCCTGATTTGCGTTTTAATTTCATGGCCTGTATCCGTCGTATTATTCGGATTTAAAAAATGGGAGAGTGTAATGGAACATGCAATACATAAACTTTAAAACTATGACAGCAATTGAAATGAAAAATAAAGCATTGGTTATTATAAAAGGAAAACCTGTTTATATTTTCGAACCGATGGAATTAAGTCTGTATAATTTACAGCTTCTTTTAGACTATGAACTTTATATGGACATAAAAATGGCGGAAAAAGAAAGTCCTGTACCGATTGTACCTTACTGTATTGAAGAATTTCTAACAAACCAGTCATGAAAATAAATTGGAGGCCATACCAGCTCGAATGTCTCGAGCAAGTCAAAAAGAAAAAGAAAAAAGTCAAACGGCAATTGATCGTTGCCGCGACGGGCGTAGGTAAGCGATTACTCGCAGTAGGTATATCACAGGACTATAAACGCACTCTTTTTCTTTGTCACCGGGAGGAACTCATGGACCAAGCATTTCGTGATTTTAACCGTATGTATCCTATGGATATCGGTATAATTAAAGGACCGGTATTCGAAATAAACAAACGTATTGTTATCGGATCAATTCAAACCGTACATAAAAGACTCGATAGAATACCAAAAGATCATTTTGATTGCGTTATGGGTGATGAAATTCATCATTTTTTGGCAAAAACCTATATCCTTCCATTACAATACTTTAAGTACGAAAACAGTTTTGGATTTACAGCAACACCTACACGTCTTGATGGTTTGGACTTTTCCAATATCATGGATGAAATGGTCTATGAATATCCTATTCAACGGGCTATTAAAGATGGATGGTTATGTCAGATCGAAGCACATCGGATACAAACACAGGTCGATATATCTAAAGTAAAACGTATTGGCGGTGATTTCTCCCAAAGTGAACTTTCTCCAAAAATAGATATACCAGAACGCAATAACCTGGTTGTACAGAAATACCGCAAATATGCTTTTGGCAGACAGGCATTGGTATTCTGTTGTGATATTGCCCATGCTGAAAATATGGCTGAAATGTTTAGAGCCGGAGGATTCGCTGCAAAAGCCGTTCATTCCGGACTGGATCATGAAGACCGACAACAAACTATTTCTAATTTTCGAACTAAAATTGTAGATGTATTGACTAACGTGGATCTGCTTTGTGAAGGTTTTGACTATGAAGATATTGGCGCTGTTCTTATGGCTCGTCCTACTCAATCACTTGCATTATACTGTCAGCAAATTGGAAGAGGAACTCGTCTGAAATCTGAACCGTTCAGACAGAAACACCAGGCAAACAACTGTGTTATCCTTGACTTTGTGGACAACACGGGCAGTCACAAACTGGTCAACACATGGACCTTGGATCAGGATAAAAAAGCCGAAGATAAAGTATTCGTTACCGACGAGCAACGGCAGAAATTCCTGGATCATGAAGAAGAAGCCATGCGACAACTGGAATTTGCAGAGATGCAGCAAAAACGTGTTCGGGATTTCCGTATCATGCGGTTCTATAAACACGACAAACCTGTTGATCTTTTAGACCTTCCTGTTCTTAAAGTGAACCATAGAGGAAGAATGCTGGAAGATGCTACGCCCAAACAGATTGAATGGTTACAATCTTTGGGAGTATGGCAATCCGGGATAAACTATACCAAGGCACAGTCCAGTGAATATATTACTCACGCTCCGGCGCCGGACTGGATGTATCAGAAATTGGCCAATTGGGGATACAATATTGTCGATGGGGCAACCATAGGACAATATTACGAAATCAAAAAAAGGATAGAAGCCGAGGCAAGAGGAGAAATAGGAGAGAAATTCGAATCTATTAATATCAGTAAGGTTTAACGCATAAGTCCGGTATTATACCGCCGGGCTTATTTTTTCTTTAAATTTAAAACTATGGGACTTGACACATCAAATAATGCTTATCATGGAAGTTACGGATATTTTAATGATTTTCGTACTTGGCTTGCTTCAAAAATCAATATCAATCTTGACGATTGTATTGGTTTTGGCGGTTCTAAAATAGAACTACAAACAATAGATCATAAAATTATTCCTTTACTTGATCATTCTGATTGTGACGGAGAATTAACGCCAGAAGAATGTAAAACAATCGCTCTTGGAATTCAAGAAATATTGGATAGTTTTGTTCCAGAAGAAAAAGAAAAGGATTTCATTGAAGTGGTAAAACAATTTCAGCAAGGATGTCTTGATGCCGTTGATAATAATGAAATAATTTATTTTGGTTAAAATTTAAAATTATGAAAAAGACTAATATTGTAATGAATCATAATAATTTTTGTAAATCAATGATAAATATTAAATTATCTAAATGTCCAGTTTGTGGATATTATGCATTTAATGGAATTGAATGTTTTGATTGTGGATATAAAAAATATTAAACTATGGTAAAGAATAAAAAATTCCAGAAGTTCATAGACAACGCTCTTTATAAGTCCTGTCCGGTTCATTCCACTTCCTATATTCAACATAAGGTACGTGTCGCCCTTGGCATTACCAATGATGAATATGTGCTGGCCCTGCTTATTCAAAAACTGGAAGAACAGGATAAGGATTATACCTATGACCGGATATATAACCATATCGGTATGGATGAAGAAACAGTCAACCAATGTGCCGGGAACCTGGCCATGAAAAAACTTATCCGTACTGATCAGGACACCAAACGTATTGTCGTAACGGCAGTATGGCTGGATGCACACCGGTCACAAAATGACGAGAATTTCGAGAAGTTTTATGAACAGGCATATGGAAAAACGTGGCCGGGAAGCAAACCTCTGGCCCGGGAAACTTATGATATTACCGTTGCCAAAGTAGGCCATGAATACCTACTGGAACAAAAACTGGCTTATTTCAAATTTCTATCACTGCCTGATAATGCATTTCGTGGCACCATGCAAGCTGTGGAATTCTTAAGCCCGAAGGCCGAGCGTTATGCAGAAGACTGGAAAGGTTACATAGAATCTGTCCCATCCGTGATAAAGGAAAAGATCAAAGAAAAGGAGAATACGATCACTCCGGTAAGATTAACGCAAGAACAAAAAGACAAAATGTATCAATAATGAAAAAAGAAATAACACTGCAAGAAGTCTATAAATTGGCCGTGAAGAAATGGAAATTAGTAGTCGACTTTAATGGGGATGATCGTCAAGCTGACATAGCAATCCCTGAAATCAAACAGTTCAGAAATAATTGTCCTTATTGTGAACTTTTTGTAAAAGTAGAAACTGGCTGCAAAGGATGTCCATTAACGCCTGTTAATCTTAATTATGGTTTAGGATGTCGGACGGACGACCATCCTTATGATTTATGGTTAAATCATCCAATCAAACGAACCGCCCAAGCCGTTCTCGACTTAATCGTCAAAACAAAACCTTTCTAAAAAAAATATTAATATGGCAATGTATATTGAAGACACTAAATTAGGTCCTTCTTTTAAATCGACCTTTGGAATACCTGCAGAAAAATTTTGTGACGTTCTATTAACCATGGCAACACAAAAGTTTCACCTTGATATTTTTGCTTTTGAAGAATGGTTGGCAAATAAAGATAAAGAATTCCTTCCTGAAAAATGTATGTATAAAGGAAAAAAGAATATTTCTACAAATATGTATATTCAAGAAAAGTATGGAGAATCAGCTTTACACATCGTAAAAGCATTAATCTAATGGAGAAATATGCCAATGATTATAAAGACTTTGGTATAAGTCTTCCGCCAGATGCCCGGACAAGTGCCAAAGGGGAGATTGATGCGATATGCCCTCAATGCGACTACCTTCGTAAAAAACATGGAGAGAAGAAACTTCGTGTCAATCCATCCAAAGGCGCCTGGTTCTGCCAGCATTGCGGATGGACCGGCGGGCTTACACCAATAGAATGGGCCAAGGATAAAATCAAGATTAAACCTTCACCCCTTTCCGAACTTCAGGGACGTCAACTGAAGTACTGGACCGGTCGTGGCATATCACAAACCACTCTTTCGGCATGCATGGTCCAGTCAGCCATCCACCCAGTAAAAGATAAGTCTACCGGTGAAGTACGTAAGGTGCTCTGTACGGTATTCCCATACACCCAGAACGGATGGCAGATGATGGTGAAATACCGTGACGGAAAGAAAAACTTCGCCATACAGTCCGGGAGTAAATTGATACCATGGGGACTGGACTGGATAAAACATTCCAAAGAATGCATTATCGTCGAAGGAGAACCTGACCGGCTGAGTTATCATGAAGCAGGACTACACTTTGTGGTTTCCGTTCCCAATGGCGCTACTATTTCTAAAGAGGAAAAAGAGACCTATGAAAAGACCGGTAAGTTAATCCCGGAAAATGCCCTGTCCTTGGCTTATTTTGACAACTGCTACGAAGACTTTGCCAGCAAGACATGTATTTATATCGCTACCGATGCGGACCCAGCAGGGATCAAATTACGCTTTGAGATAGCCAGACGTTTCGGCGGGGACCGATGCAAATACATTGATTTTTCAAAGTACACTTATCAGAATGAAAACAGCGAAACGGTAAAATGCAAGGATGCCAACGATATACTGCGTTATCTTGGAAAAGAAGTGCTGAAAAACACACTGAAAAATGCAGAAGGATTTCCTATTGACGACGTGGTTACCATTGATGATGTATGGGAAGAGATACAATATCAGGCCCAACACGGACTGGAATATGGCAAATCCACCGGCATTTCATCACTGAATCCTCACTTTACCTGGAAGATGGGACATACTATAGTTCTGAACGGATATAACAATATGGGCAAGACTCATTTTGGAATGAACCTTATCTTGTTAAGTTCCATATTGTACGGATGGAAATGGGGCATATATTCTCCGGAGAACTATCCTGTTTCCGAACTGGCCGTTACAGCCATGGAGATATACATGGGCAATACCATAGATCCTAAAATAGCACATCATGCTACATTAAAAGATATAGAAGAAGCCAAGGACTTTATTCGTAACCATATTGAATTTGTCAATAATGAAGACGGGTATACGCCGGAACAACTGCGTAAGATCAAAAAACAAATGATCATACGCCGGGGTATACACGGTTTCTTTACCGACCCGTGGAATTCTCTCCAAATGGAACTCCGGGGCGACACCATGGACAATTATCTTACCAAGGAACTGTCAGCCGAGGTAAGGTTTTCCATTAACAACCAGTTGATACAAATTTACGGCACCCATCCGCAAACGCCTATGAATGTCGAACGCAAGGAACCAAGGCCACCTACCGAATATGAAATCACGGGAGGAGGCATATGGAGCAAAAAAATGTACGAGATCCTATCGATACATTATGATAAAAAACTACTATCTTCGGGCACGTCACCTATGACACAGATTTACGTGTTGAAAACCAAGAACCATCGTCTTGTAGGTGTACCGACCCGGGAACACCCCGTTATGTTACAATTTAAAGGCAGATGCCACAGATATTTACTTGAAAATGGAACAGACCCCTTTGAGATCGCAAAAAAACGAGTCGTCCCCGAAACAACATGGGAAATTTTCTAATCACATGGATGTGGTCAGGAGAGTTGCCCAGGAGATGAATATGCCGGTAGAAGACGTAAAGAAAGTTTTTTATGAATTCTTTTTATACGTTAAAAATTCTTTATCAAAAAGAAACTCTATAAAGATCAGGTATTTCGGAACATTTTATTTTCACAAAAAAATATTAAAAGAAAGGGAAAAAAGAAGAAAGGAAATAGAAGAATACAATGCAAGGACCAAACAGATGTTATGCAATCGCCGTCGACGTGCCCGGCAACGCAAACTTGGATTACCCAGAACTTAAATCTTGATTATAATTTTCTTAAATCTAAAATTCAAATAAAACAATGGCAGAATTCATCTTAGTAAATGGACAGAGTGGCAGTGGAAAAAGCACGGCAGCCAACACGTTAAATCCGGAAAAAACGGTTATTATATGTCCGGAAAACAAAATCTTGCCCTTTGCGGGAGCAAAGGTTAAGTACAAAACTATTATTGATAAAGATGGCAATATCGACATGAAAAAGTCGAACTTCCTTCCTATCAATAAAGTCATGCAGCCCAATCCTGGCAAAAGAGCAACTGACCCGGGAGTATTCGAAACACTGGAGTACATCGACGAGCAACGCCCGGAAATAAAGGTCGTACTGATCGACACGTTTACCTATGCGATGGTGGAAAGCGTTATGCGTGACATCAACGTGGACAATTACAAAAAGTTCAACGTGTTCGCACAGGAATTCTATGACCTGGTCAAAATGATCCCTAAACTTCGCAATGACCTATTTGTTATCATGACGGCACATGTTGACGAAGAAACGGATTTTTCAGGAGTGCGCCGTACCGGTTTCAAAGTACCTGCAGGGAAACTGACCAAACAAATGCTGGTCCCGGAAGGATTATTTACCGTTGTACTATTCAGCGAATCAACAGTGTTGGATGGAAAGCCCATATTTTACTTTTCAACAGTTAATTCCGGTTTCAACACTTGTAAATCACCGGCTGGAATGTTTCCGGGCAATTTTATTCCCAATAATTACCGGTTTGTTATGGATTGTTACTATGCATATTATTATGATAAGGAACAACCTAAACTGCCGGAAAACTGGCCGTTAAAACAAAATAATAACATTTAAAACTTAATTAAATGAGCACAAATGAAGACATGCCGGCAATCCCGGCAACTGATAACACAGAACAGTATATTTCCCAAGCAGGGATCTATCTTTTGCAACCCATAAGGATCGCCCCATGGAAAGACACCAATGGTGTTTTGAAAAAAGACAAGAACGGCAATCCGGGATTGTTGATAACTTTTAAGGACGAGAAAACCGGCGGAATGCTGAGCACAGGATTTTACTATTCGGAATTGCCGATGGGAGACCCGCGCCGGCAAGACGACGCCTACCGTTGCAAAAGTGAATTCCAACTGGCCAATCTGAAGACTGCCATGGGATTTAAACCCGGAGTAGTAGTACAGTCTGCAGAGTTTCTCACCAAGAAAGTATGGGTACCTGTCAAAGAAGTACAGTATTATACTCCGGAAGGAGAATATGTAAAGTCTCTTTGCCAGATCATCAATAAGTTTCACCCATATCTGCCGGATGCGACGACCAAAGGCAAACCAAGCATTTTGGGAGACCCTGCAACCAATGCTGATGGAAAGCCATCGCATGACTTTGTAGAGATCCGCACTGATCTGACACAAGCGGCAGCGCCGGCGCCGAAGAAGAAGTTCAAACCGACACCCGTAGAAGAACAGGATGATACTGGAAGTACGGGGGAAGAGCCACAAGCGGATATGCCGAGTGCCAAACGGGAAGAACCGCCCGATTATTGAGATATGTTCTGTAAAATGATTAAGTCCGGTAGCGATACCGGACTTTTTATTCCAAAACTTAAACATATGAAAACAGGTTACACAACACAACCATGTCCAGCTTGTGGATTAAAAAAAGAAAGAAAAGCCAATGTTATCTGTCCAGATTGTTTAGAACTTATTGAAAGAGGCAAACAATTTATGGAATTATATAATTTCATTAAAACCAAAAACTCAAATCTTATTGAATCACAAGTTCCGGACAATTGGGAAAGGCCCTATTATAGAGTACATAAAATTAATATCGCCTCAGATATATTTGAATTAATAGGAGAAAAGATAACGAAAATTGCAAAAAGTGTATCAATTCCAAAGCCCGATGATTGGGGAAAATGGAGTTATATGAGTTATCTTGGTAATAGCTTTGATAAAACATGGCAATCAAAGGGAACTTCGGAAATATCCATTTTTGATAAACATACTGGATTACAGAATAAATTTGAGTTCACACATGATAGAATTTTTGACAAAGAAACTCATGATCTTTTAAAGGAATTAGATGGATTAATCTATTCTGCTTTTCGGGAAGTAGAAAGACGAGCTATTGATTATGGGAAAAATGCCCTTTATTTATTAAATAACGGAGAAATAACTGCTGCCCAATTTAATGAGATATAACTAATGATAAAGAAAAACGGCATAATATTCAAAGGGATAGTCAAGAACATCAAGCCCGTCTTTGACCATCCCTTACTTTGGGAAGACCAACTTAAGACATTGGAAGGGTCACGGTTTGATCTTATCATTGAAAAAGAAACAAAGCCAAAGACAGTGTCGCAACTTGGGTATCTCTTTGGGGGTGTTATAGAAACGACCTGTCTGGGCTCTACCTGTTTTGAAGGATGGACAAAGGAAGAAGTTCTTGGTTATCTTTTAACCAAACTCACATCTTATCCCAAAGAAGTTCATTATCCTGACGGACACATAGAAATCATCATAACTCATGACGACATTTCTATGTACGACAAAGATCAGATGAAAGTATTCATTGACAAAGCCATAATCTTCCTTTCCAGCACACATGGATTGGTAGTGTTGACTCCCGATGAATATAGATATGAAAAGTATTTTGGTAAAATTCACAAAAAAGAAAAGGAGTGGTGATGACTTGGAATGATGTATTAAATGAAATTTTGTCCACGGATGAAATGATAACCATGAAGGCGAAACTGGACGAAGAACGGAAAAACTTTACCATACTGCCGGAGAAAAAAGACATGTTCAACGCTTTTATGCTTTGTCCATATGAAAAGACCCGTGTAGTTATCCTTGGACAGGATCCTTTTCCTGATCCGGTTCATGCAAACGGTCTCGCCTTTTCATCCAATTCCAAACAGACCCCGGCAAGCCTTTCGAATATCTTTAAAGAGATTCAGACAGAACTGTATCCTGATCAGGAGATGGAAGACTGTTTCAAAACTAACGATCTGTCAAGTTGGGCCAGTCAAGGAATACTGCTGTTAAATACATGCCTTACGGTTCGCTCTGGTGAGCCAGGATCGCACAAAGACCTTGGATGGGACTATTTTACCGACCGTATCATGCAAGAGCTTAACAAGCACGATAATGATATTGTGTTCATGTTATGGGGTGCCTACGCCAAGAAATATGCCAACCGGATAGACAACCCACGACACCTTATATTACAGTCTGCACATCCCAGTCCCCTGTCGGCACATACCGGATTTAACGGTAATATGCATTTTCGTCAGGCCGCAGTATTTCTGCGTAAATCTTTCTATCAAGATTTGATTGTTACGATGAATCTTTGCGTGGACCGGGAACGAATAAAAGCAAGGACGGAGAAGTTTTTTGAAAATCATGGCATTGAAATCACCAAAGGTAATATCATGCATATATATAATACGGTATTCGATGATATAGGACTATTCTTTGATGAACTGATCCCGCCGTTAAAAGAAAAACACTGGATAAATTGGAAAACTTAAACAATATGAAAAAATCACAATTCGAAATAGAACTTGCAAAACTTTATGAATTAGCACAAAAATTTGCAAAATTTGGCGCAGATAATTCTTTTAAACTAAAGAATACCGCTAAAATTGGGACAAAACCTAATCATTGGGATAATGATGTTATAACTTTCCGGGAAGAAGGCCGTACCATTAACTTATATTTTGGTGAAGATTATAAAAGTTGGTCTGTTAACTTTGGAAACCTGAAAATAACCTCGTGGTATAACAGTGTTGAAATACCTGTTAATACTACTGTTAAAGAAATACGTGAGATCTATAATGATGCCAATGCTCTGCTATAATTTATCAATACACCGGAACATCAAAATTTGATACGGGAAAACAATAAAAATTTCATAACAAAAGAAATTGAAAAATTGGAAGCAAAACTTGGCGAGTTGCGAAAACCATTGCAAATGCAGGTTGTGGTAAATCATAAGGTAGAACTCACGGAAGAAGAAATAAGAGAAGCCAAAACCAAAGCCATTAACGATCTGATCGAATCAGAAAAAGCCAGGATGCTAAAAAAGAATATACCGAAAACAGCAGTAACGCCAAAGGTAATGGTAGAAAAAACCGAGAATAACGAATTAAGCCTTTTTTAACTATGAGACCACGTACTAAACTACAATTTCAAATTGAAGATCTGTTAAAAAAGGTGCCGAAATTCACCGAGAAACACAAACAATGGGCTTATAACAGACCATTCAAAAAATTAGCAATTTTGTCACGTCATCGTTTATTTTGCCTGGAATGTGGTCACAATTGGATGCCGGATTGTATCATGTATGACCAACTGGTGAAATGTCAATGTCCAAAATGTAATGCCAAATTAGAAATTACTTATCTGGATAAACTTGAAAGCCGGGAAAGAATATACATGGCCTTCCTGAATATCATTAAAGATTTTCAAGTTATCCGCATGGTAGTCGTAACGAAATATTTTCAAAAAAATCACCCGACCTGTTATTCTCTTGTCGAAGTGATGCAGCACTGGATACGGCAAGACGGAAAAGTAACCACACTGGCTAAAAATGTTCAGTCAATGTGTTATGAATACGACCGGTGGTGTTATACTGGCGACCTGGCTTTCCGTAATACTTATGGTTACAAAGCCAATTTACGTTATGAACTTAACCCTTTATATATTTATAATCATGGCAAAATATTACCGATCATAAAACGCAATGGGTTTAAAGGCAATTTCCACGAAATGCCGCCTCATATACTTTTTTCACAACTTTTAAAAGATTCCGTAACGGAAACCTTGTTTAAAGCTGATCAATATAATTTGGTTTATTATCGATATAAATATCCGGAAGATGTCGACCGTTATTGGCCTCAGATCAAAATTTGCATACGTAATGGCTTTACCGTTGATAACTATAAGGATTGGATGGATTATCTCAAATTGTTGGTTGAATTTGGCAAGGACATTCATAATCCAAAATATATCTGCCCGGTTAATTTTGACATGGCTCATAATAACTTGGTAAAAGAAAAAACCGAATTATTCTGAACACAAAAATCAAGGAACTTAAAGGTAAAATGAAAGATATGAATAAAAAATATGTCCAGGAAAAGAAGAAATTCCTGGATCTATCGTTCAATGATGGCGTTATTCATGTCGAACCACTCCGATCTGTAAAAGAATTCCTGGAAGAAGGAACTGAACTGGGCCATTGCATCTTTACCAATAAATACTTTGATTTAAAACATTCATTACTGTTATCTGCTAAAATTGACAAAACTCGTATTGAAACAGTTGAACTGTCTTTGTCAAAAATGGAAGTCGTACAGGCTCGCGGGCTTGGAAATAAACCCACCAAATATCACGAACAGATAGTAAAACTGGTTAATGATAACATTCCAGCTATTACTAAAAAAGTAAAACTAAAAATGACGGGACCATAAAGTCCCGTTTATTTTTTTCTTAAACTTAAATCTTATGGAAAAATTTAAACTGACACTGGAAATACTCGACGATCCCAAAAATCAACATCAGGTTATCGCCAAAGGCGAAACTTCTAATGATGAAAAAGGACTTTATATGACAGAAAAGGGCGGGATATTAAAATGGGTGCTTAAAGTTGGAACGGTTGGCGACTGGGCGATTTATTGCCATTGGAATCATATGCCTTATGATTATGTTGTATCCAATGGTGACAAAGTTTACAATCGCGAAAATATTGAAAACATCATTGATTTTGATGATGAAGTTTGGAAAAGATACAGATACTAAAACTTAAATTCTATGTTTAAAATACTTATCTACGACGAAAACAGTGATGCATGGAATGTCCAGGCAACGGCTTACAAAAGAGCTGAAATCGACATGGTAGCCAATGCAATGCCCGACAGTATTGTGTGGATGCTGGTCATTGTCCTTAAAATGCATGGTGCAAAAAGTAAAGAAACTATCAAAACTTAAACCTTATGGAAACACAAACAAGAGAAGTAACAAATTATCAATTTCCCAAATATTGGAATTATGGGCAGTATTCCAGTAATAATTATGGTGCCCATTCTTTAGCATTTGAAGATTCAGAAGGTAACACGTTTTGGTTTTCCTATGAAACACTTATTGCTTTCCGTAAAGCAGGTCATTCTCGTGTTATTCATTCCAATGATTGGGCAATGACAACAGGAAAACATCTTAATTGGATAGATGAAGACCACTCTAAAAGAGTAAATGACGAAGAATTCAATAGATTATTTAAAGAACAATTCAATAAGAACTTAAAATAAATGCTGCGTATGATTATTTAATGTGTAACTTTGGGTATTAAATTTATTAATCTCTAAAAAAATTAAAGACATGACAACAATTGACCCAAAGTACTACTTACCAAAGTACAGGCTTGCTTACAAATTTGCGGTAAAGACTTCAGACGGAGTTATCCATCAAGGCAATGATACACTGGCATTAATGAATGACCTTCTATGGCCGGACTGCCAATGGAAAGAAAACATTCCTATCGTATTGCCTATCCCTGTCCCATTAAGTGATCGTGACCTGACATATCCAGCAAGGAAAGCAGAGTGGGATGCTATGAAAAATGCCAAGAGGATAATTTACCTGGAAGCTATTAAAACGGTCTATCCGCAAGTTCAGTTCGTATTGATGGCCTACAATACAAGGACTTTATGGTATGAAGTCAAAAACGAACCTGACAATCCTCAGTACAAAGGATTCATCGACCGCACAATACTGGTAGAGAACCAGGACTGGGTGATGAATTCCATGGTAGGCATGTTTTTATCTGCCAGGTATCAATAAAGACATATCAGTGTGTCTTCCCATGAGTACCTGATTAATTTTGCGTTCATAAGAGTCCTGTTTAAGCGGCGGGACTCTTTTTTATTTCAAAACTTAAAACTATGGAAAAGAGAGAAATTAAATTCCGGGCGTGGGATAAGAAAATAAGCGATATGCTATACTGGGATTCGAAAAGTCAGAAATTTAGCAATATATTTTGGAATATGGTAAAAGATGAAAATATGCCATTAATGCAATACACCGGCCTGAAGGATAAAAACGGAACGGAGATTTATGAAGGAGATATTGTTCAAAATACTGCTGCAAAATGGGAAGTTATTTTTAATAAAGGATGTTTTTGTGGCAGACATTTGAGATTTTATACGCTCGAAGATGAAACCCATCTGGCATTGAGGGCAATATTAAATATTGAAATTATCGGCAATATTTACGAAAACCCTGAATTACTGAAATCATAACAAAAAACCCGGCATTGACCGGGTTTATTTTTTAATTTACCAGATTCGACACTGGCCTTTTGACTTCCTTGTGTTGCTTAATCACTCCTAATGTGTCCTGCCAATGTATCAGAAAGTAAAGCGTCTCCGGACCTTCCTGGTATAGTATAGGTTCAAATCGTTCTGACATGATTACTTTGTCGCCAATTTCAATAAGTATATCTGCCGGTAATCGCATCTGTTCATGTACTTCCGGAGCATATCCTACAACATAAAAATCATAGTTTTTGTAAGGATTGTCTTCTTGCTGGCGCTGCTTGTCAGGTTTGCGTTCATTAGTCCATATTTCCTGGTTTACCGGAATGATAATATTGCCATGTTTATATTCCTTTTTATTTACTGCTTGCAATACAATCCTTCCATTACATGGCAGTAATGCAGGGACTACCAAATTAATTTCTTTGTTGTCCATAAAAGAGATATTTAAAGGTTAATAGTAAGATTACTCAACCGGCGTGAAATCAACGTAATATTCTTTTCCTTGCTCAAAAGCATTACTGGCTGGTGTGTCATAACTGATTACCATGTCAATACTACCGGATGGGGTGTACTTTGAGAATGATTTATTCTCCTCACTTCCAGAAGTTACAGCACCAAAGGTTACTGTCTTACTTTCCGATGAGGGATTGTCCTTAATCCCGTAACAAACAAATTTTGCTCTTACATTCATAATATTAAATGGATTTTACAAAGCCCGTCCAAGGCTATAGTCGTTCAAATGTTTTCCCAGAATCGGTCATAATAAAATAATCAAACCTTTCCAATGGCGTTTCTTCCATAATAAAAAATTCATGGCCAGATTCAGGGATTAAAATAAGTCTGATTTTAACCCGATCTTCGCCAGGAAACATTTCATCTAAACGTCTGTTAAATTCAGTTGTTGAATCCTTGCGTAAAATGGTGTAGGAATTTCCAAGAGAGAAATTTTCAGTTACCTGCTCGAAAGGTTTACTCTCATCCGTCCGAGTTTCTTCAATAATTCTTAATGTATACATGACTTTATATATTTATAGTTATCCCAACTTCACCTGTGAGATTTAAGGGTTAATAATAAGATTCCGGAGATCGCTCCAGTTGCCACAACTTTTCCTGTGCCGAGAACATTTCAGCATCAGTTAATTCATCCGTTGTCACATCAAAGTCTTTGATGGCTTTCATTAGTCCATGACTGGCCATGATATTCGCTGCCAATGCTGGAGCGCTTATGTCACCGGTGCGAGCAAGTTCCACCAGCCGTACTGTACGGCTACCAATAGATGACTGTTGGTTAATGCATAAATAGTCGAGTTGCTGCTGTGTAATACTCATAGTTTTAATTTTTTTATAGCCTCTTCAATATAAGACCGGTTATCAAGTTTTGCAATGTCAAAGTTAGGTTTTATTTTGTTGTCAAGTAAATATTTTGTCCATAAAATCATTTTATACGGATCATCCATAAATTGCACTATTGTCCCATAATCGATTTTAAAGCCTTCAGTCGAACTTACCTCTGAAATGACATGACAGCCCATTGACAACCCTTCGTGTATCCTGAACAGTTCTATAGGGGCAGGGATGGCATAATGCAGGTTCAGAACTATCTTTGACTGCAAAAGTTGTTCAAGCAATTCTTTCCCGAATAATTGCGTAATAACATTAACTTTTATTCCATTGTTTTCAAACAGTTCAAGGATTCTTACCCTTCTTTCGTTCAGGTTACCATAAAATGTTACATCATAAATTCTATCTTTGTCATGTTTTGGAACAAAAATCCATCCTGGTGGAACCAGTTCACATTTAATATCAGGATAATACTTATTGAATTCTGCAATAGTTTCCGGAGTGTGACACCATATTGCCTCGGCATTTTCGAATATCTTTTTATTATCATTTCCAGTCAAAAACCGTTCGGCATGTTCGGTATGATAGACGATATATTTATCAGGAAACCTGCCATTCAATACTTGCGGACAATAGAGAATATATAAATAATCATCGCCTTTATCAACCTTGTCAGCCATAATTATACCATGACCCATTTGCATAATGGTTTGACGCAAAGACCATGCGTGATTCTGCAGATGTTCCGGTGACCAAACTTTAATGATCATAATTGAAAGGGTTTTTCCAATGTCAATTCCATCTCATCCATCCAGAAACGGGTCCCTATTGCCGTACTTACCAGGTATTCTATTTCTTTCAACACATAACAAAACCTGACCTCAATGATTATCCCCTGAATTTCCGGATTGATGACATGGTAAACTTTATCTTCAATATTAAATCTTGATTCAAATGTCGCTTTCATGCTTTTAAACTTTAAGGTTTACGTGCGATCAATACACTGTCTTTCCATACATTCCTCTCGCCCAGATTCGGTACTTCATCCCAGCAGTTGTAACTGGACAACACTTCCAGTTCCGCCCATTTTGCAAGGGCCCTCAGCCCGTCAGGAAAATAACGGTAACAATCCACCGGATAACGATGTTCAAATCCGGATGACGGGACGATAATGCATAACAACCCGCCGGGTTTCATCACTCTTGCCATTTCTTTTATGGTAAGCCAGGGATATTCTATATGCTCCAGAGTCTGTCCAGATATTACGATATCATAAGTACGGTCCTGTATTTCTCTCCAGTTATAAATATCTCTTACGATAATATTTACATTTGCACCGGCAGTAACGTCCATGCCGGTATAATACCATCCGTTTTGCCGGATAAAAAATTCTTTGTAAGTACCATTAACATCCTGACTGCCCACATCAAGGATAAAAGTTGCTTTTCCGGAGTATTCTTTTTTGACAAAATCCTCGACAAATAAGGACATATTGAACATTGAAAGTTTATGCATGATTATAGTTTTTGAGCCATTGCGACAAAAGAATGATTAAGATCCCTTTCGGAAACAAATATTTTCGTCCAGTATTGGCTTTCATGTAAGTATTTAAGAATCTCTTCCGGCCATAATACATGTAAATGTTTTGTATCATTTATAGGCCACCAATACTCTTGATCAGGATGAGGCAAATATAAAAACAAAGTTCCTTCCGGCCTTAAATATCTTGCCCAGTAATTCAATACTTTATAGTATGGTTCTTTAATGTGTTCCAAACAATGTGAAGAAAATATATAATCCCACTGAAATTCCGGTAGATTCATGGCATGATGTTTTCCGCCAAAATCAATACCAATAGCATCAGGGAATTTCCATTCTAATTTGCCATAACCAATATCCAATCCCTGACCTTTACAAACTTCCAATGCAAACGGAATGACAAATCGTGCTGCATTGCCACTGGCCTGAAACTTGGGATATAACTTTCCATTGAATTCTATCGTTTCAATCATATCTCATCAAGATTTATATAGTTATTGTATGGTCTCATATGACATTGGCAAAGCGGATTGTTCAACCAACTGGTTTCGGTTAGTACGGTAGTATCCATCTTACTACGCAAGATTGCCGTTGCAGATGTTAGACATATAACAGAAGTTGAACGGGCCATTAAATAAAAATATTCATTAATATTCTTTACATTAATCTCCGGTACATTATCAAACCAAATCCGTTTTAAACCGGCATTAGAATGTTTTACATCACTGTCGGTATTGTCCAGTGTAATTTGATAAGACGGTAGTCCGAATTTAGCGAAGTATCTCTTAACTTTTTCCTCACTTACAATATTAGTTTTGCCATATCCATCGAAAATTATCCCATCGAAATTTTTCCAAACTTCACCGGAATATTCCTTGGCTATTGCAACGGGATAGTAATATTCTCCTTCTTTATAGAATCCATGGCTCAACGCAATCAATTTCATGTACTCCATATCATGTGTCGGCACTTCCCCACAGACAATACTTTTGGCCCAGGCATCTTCACTCTTCAATCCATACCGTTCAATCTCACCATCCACATCAGGATTGTTCAGATACACAACTTCTTTGGTCCCTGGTGTCTTGAACTTCATCAGGGAACTCAAATAAACCTTTTTGTACCCTGCTTTTTTCGCCAGTCCTGCCAGATGAGAATGCAATAAGTTATCCCCCAGTCCGTCAAACCTTAAATCCGCAGGGCATACGATAAATCTTTCCCGCCATCCTTGCTTTACCAATTGCTGTTCACAGTACATAATATTCAACAAATGCCTGTTGTACACATCTGCCGGCATCTTATCCTTCAGTTCATCGGCAACCTTCTCTGCCAGTTCAAAACTTTCAACAAACCTACCCGCATAATAAAGAGATATACAGAAATAAAAGGCACAGTTGTAACGATACAAATAATCTTCCACGAACAAAACATCACCATTGGGATACGGTATCCGCATAGCTATATCATAAAATATGCATGCTTTGGCGTGATCGTTGTTCTGGGCCAGCATATAAGCCAGAGCATATACCGGTTCCATCCGGGTTGAACGCCGACTGTAAGCCTTTAAATAGGCATTCTCGGCCTTCTCAAAGTCTTTCATCCTTTCATAAGTCTTTCCGGTTTTATAAATGGCATACCAAGACTCTTCCGGGAAAAAAGGAATATCCGATCTTTCTTTAAAGAACTTTAACGCCTCTTCGTTTTTTCCCAGATCATAAGCGCTTTCACCAAGATAAAAAAGTGTGCGAGAATCATGCGGGTTCTTTTCATAGTCTTTCAACAGAAGATCATAGTTACGCTGAATATGACCATTATCCTGTTTGGAATAAAGCCGGAGATTAAGTCCGGTGGCCTGACCTTTTGTTTTGGCTCCGGGACCGGAAGGAAATTCATGTGCTGCACCAATCCAGGTCCATTCTACATTATTACTAAAAAACCTGTCACGATAATACGTGGTCACACCATCACTGGTAGCAACCATGATCACATCGTCTTTCAGATCTTCTTTTTTGAATTCCGGGGTGATCTCCAACGTTTCATCCGTGTCCATGACAAACATATATTCTGCATGGTTACGGGCATGTTGCATCATTATGGTACGGTTAACGCCAAAGTTAACCCACAGATCAATAAAAATTTCACAATCTATTGATAGTTCTTCACAGACTTGCCGGATAAGGATAATGGTATTATCTACACTGCCGGTATCACAAGCCACGACACAGTCGGTAATAGAAGCACAACTACGGATCATTCGCTGGATGGTATCTTTATTGTTCCGGCAGATAAATGTCAGACAAACCTTATAATTCTCCTTTTTCATTACAGTTGGTGTTCCGGAAAGTATTTGCTCTGCTGTCCCTTGCTCCCATTCTTTTGCATTCGAAATGATTTGTCTTTCCATCCATGACGACCGGTCTACTCGTTTGCCGAACTTGTATTCGTGATAAATGGTTTCGCCCAGATCTTCGAAATATTTCATCGTTTCCTCCGGATCATTGAATTCCCATCTTGGCAAAGCTCCAACTGCATTCATCTGCAATACACCCAATCCACAGGAATGAATAAAATTAAAGGTCGATAATTTCAACGGGTGATTTTCCAATTCTTGCCATAATTTCCATACTCCAAAGTCATCCCTGGTTATCATAGTATCATGAAAAAGGATAAACCCATTATCCTTAACTTTTTTAAACCATGTTCCAAAATTATGCCTGGTCTCCTCATAAGTATGGCATCCATCGATATGCAGAATATCAATACTATTATCCTCGAATTTATCCACCGCCTGGTCAAAAGTTTCCTGAAGGACCTCTGCACAATCAATTCCTTTGTTAAAAATATGTTCCATTAAATCAACATAAACCTTTTGATCATAAAACCCTGCATGTTTATCGCCCCTAAAAGTATCCACCCCGTAACACTTGCAATCCAATTGTAATGCCATCACAGCATCGCAAAAAGCAAGGAAACTGTTACCGGTATGCACTCCGAGTTCTACGATGAGTTCAGGGCGTGTCTTTTCTACAAGATAATAAGCGAAAGGAATATGGCCTACCCATGCGGTAGGTTCTGTAATACGACTGGGAAGTAATGTCTCGGCCAGACCCTGAACTGAAAAGTCAAATAGTTTTTCCATAAGAGAGAGAGTTTAAATTTTTCTTCAAATTTATGGAAAATATTTGAATTAAAAAGAAAAAAAGAAAAGAAAATTAATTAACCACAGGATTTATAAGAACAAAATTTGTTCCATCATAAACAATCATACATAACATACCTGCAAGAATATCACCATCAACAAGTGCAGTTGAAACTTGTTTCACAATAGTTTTGGCTCCAAGTCCATTAACATTTATAGTTGCAGCACCTGTATTAACTGTATTAGCTTTAAAACAGATATACATTCCGGCAACATAAGCGGTAATGGCAGGGGTGAGAGTGATGACATAAGTATCACTCGCTTCTGTATCGACAGCATAGTTTAACGAACCATTTACAACTATATCACCACCAGATGGCGTTATAAGAAGATCACCAGTTGAATTAAGTATAAAATCAGTATAATTTGCCGCACTTCCATCAGAATCATTATATATCAGTCTTAAGCAGTTCCCTGTTGCTTCGTTTATATCTAATCGTCTTAAAGGTACTCTTGTTCCAATCCCGACGTTGCCGCTCGTATTTATTCTCATTCGTTCTACACTCCCTGCCCCAGTTAAACGAGTAAAGAATGACATGTATCCACCATAATTGGTCGAGGTTGCATCTGCTTTTAGTCCCTTAATCGATGCCCAGTTTGCATAGCCAGTGCCATTATAATTACCACCAAACGCTAAGACACCACCAATATCGGCCGCTACAGCGTCATTGCTTGTAATACTCAAGGTTGAACCCTGACCCGTTGGAGTAGGACCTTCAAAGTTACCTGCGGTGCCGACTACATCTACGTTTGCAAGTGCCGTACCACTAACTAAGACGTCTAATTTAGAAAGTGGCCCCGTCGTCCCAATTCCAACCCTTTTATTAGTATCATCCCAAACCAGTTCACTCGTTTCCGTATTAGTCCATTTCGTTCCGTTCCAAAATGCCATCTGCCCCGTTGCTCCACCGTTGTCCAAATTGGAATTTCCGGTCATACCAGTCGCCCCGGTAGCCCCCGTCATCCCGGTCATGCCAGTTATACCTGTAGCGCCTGTTAATCCAGTCATCCCATATCCACTCATACCCGTCGCTCCCGTCATCCCGGTCATCCCTTGAAAACCCTGTAATAATTCTGTCAAGTATGTCATAACTATTCAATATATACAACTCCACTTATTAAACAACTCGTCGGATTAGTTAAGAAATTTGGCGTGACAAATTTTATTTCAAAATAATCACCTGCCGTTACTGCAATACTTAATCCGGTAAAATTTAGAAGTTGTGAATCTGCACCAAAATTAACATTTCCTAACAATGTTTCCCCTTCGGAATGACTAAAATAAATAGGGATATTTGCTGAACTATGTCCTACGGAAACAAGACAGAAAGAAATAGCCGTTACTGTCCCAGTACAAGGTATATAAATCCAGGAAAACCATTGTACAATCTGTGGCTCTTGTCCAAACTGACTCCCAAAATAATAAGTAGTGTTATCTAATGGATCAAACTTCACTCCTGCACAGACCTGTAAAGAATATCCTCCTAAACCTGTCAGACCGGTACTACCTGTTCCTCCTGTCTGTCCTGTCCTACCATCTGTCCCTGTCATTCCTGTCGCACCCATTCCGCCAATATTTCCTGTCATCCCTGTCATGCCAGTACTACCGATTGCACCACTTACACTGAAAAGAATGTTATATTGATCTCCGTCACTGGAAGGATAACCTAATGCACGATAAGCAATAGATTCTACACCAAAAGTAAAGTAAGTAGTATTGTCAGTTACAGTCTTAATCTTATACACTCCATAATAATTGACTTCACCATATGGGACAAGTTGTATAAAATCATTTACCTTTATTACCTTATTAAAAAATTCCGCCCAATCAACCCAATGCGAGTCCAGTGTGTCAATACTTATTTCAGTAATATCCCCATACATAGGACCACCGGTAATGGACATATATTCACCACTCCCTATCAAGGACGGATAATAATACCAACTGCCTGAAATAGCTCCTGCAATTCCACCAGCCCCTCCGGGACCTTGCGGTCCTTCATCACCAGTCCATCCTGTTGCTCCTGTTGCTCCTGTCATACCGGTTATCCCCGCCACCCCATCCGCACCAATGGTAAATACAAATAGATTTACATTTTTGAACAAAATATAATCATTCGGATAATCCCCTAATAATGCAACCTTGTAATAAACTTCAAGAACATCATTGGTATTTAACTGAATAATAGTTCCTGTCGATATAGAGTAATTTGTTACACCGGAATTATAGAATTCACTCGTCAAATATTCATTTGCTACACCATTTATATATATTGCAATCCAAAATAAATCAATCCCAGTATAAATATCAATTTCTCCCTGAATAAAGACATGATAAATGCCAGAATTTAGAATAGTAATCGTATCAGTTGTATGATCCGGGGTTACCCCATCAGAAATACCATTGGTATTAAATTGGTCTATTTTATGCCAACTTCCTGCATCCGGTATATATTGAGGTGTTAAATTGGCAATAGCACTCATCACACCGTAATAAGCCACTCCGGTACCTCCCTGTCCGGTCATACCTGTCATCCCGGTATTGCCATAACCGGTCATACCCGTCGCACCGGTCATTCCAGTCATTCCAGTCATGCCTGTCTTACCCGTCTTGCCGGTATTGCCTTGCGGTCCATTATCACCCTGATCTCCTTTCAGTCCGGTTTCACCTGTCGCTCCCGTCGCACCAGTCATGCCTGTATTGCCTTGACTGCCTTGTACACCTACTCCACCTGTCATCCCTGTCGCTCCTGTTATGCCTGTCATACCGGTTGCCCCGGTCAGTCCTGTCATACCGTACCCGGACATGCCCGTCATTCCTGTTATGCCTTGTTCTCCTTGCGGTCCCGTATTTCCAGTCATACCGGTTATACCTGTCCCTCCTGTTATACTTGCCCCTGACTGTCCTGTGGCACCTGTAAGTCCTGTCATACCTGTATTGCCAAACCCGGTTTCACCTTGTATGCCTGGAGTTCCCTGTATGCCGGTCTGTCCTGTCGCACCTGTCAATCCTGTCATTCCCGTCACACCAGTTTTTCCTGTCATACCTGTTTTGCCGGTCATACCTGTAGCCCCGTAACCACTCATTCCCGTTGCACCGGTACCACCCGTTCCGCCATAACCAGTCATACCTGTCGCTCCGGCACCCGTCATACCGGTATTTCCCTGGCTACCTGTCATGCCCGTATTGCCTTGCTCTCCCTGTATACCCTGAATACCTTGTATCCCTTGCGGACCTGTTGGACCTACTATACCTTGCAATCCCTGCACTCCTGTCTCTCCTGTAGCCCCAGTCAACCCAGTCTGACCTGTCTCACCTGTCAATCCTGTCTGTCCATATCCGCTCTGTCCCGTCGCACCCGTTAATCCTGTTGCGCCAGTAAGTCCAGTCATTCCATACCCCGATTGTCCCGTTGCTCCAGTCATTCCCGTTGCACCAGTGAACCCTGTCATTCCATAACCTGATTGTCCTGTTGCACCTGTAATACCTGTCATGCCGGTTTCTCCCGCACCAGTCTCTCCGGTCATTCCAGTCTGTCCGGTCTTACCAGTATTTCCCTGACTACCCTGAACACCTTGTTCTCCCTGGATACCTTGTGGTCCTGTAGGACCTACTTCCCCTTGTATGCCCTGACTGCCCTGTTCTCCTGTCTGTCCCGTCTGACCTGTCGTACCGGTATTACCTGTAATACCTGTATTTCCATATCCTGTCTGTCCCGTTGATCCAGCAATACCTGTTTCGCCGGTTGTGCCAACACCTGTCTGTCCTGTCGCACCTGTTTCTCCAGTTGTCCCTGTTTCGCCAGTGACCCCTGCTGCACCTGTTTCGCCTGCACCGGTCATACCTGTATTGCCTTGTATACCTGTCTCACCCGTATTCCCCTGTTCACCTTGTATACCTTGAATCCCCTGTATGCCTTGTGGCCCTGTCGGACCTACAATGCCTTGTATACCTATTTGGCCTGTGGCACCTGTAGCACCCGTCATACCGGTTATACCTGTCTGGCCAAATCCAGACTGTCCTGTTGCACCTGTTCCGCCAATGGCGCCGGTACTGCCAACACCGGTCATCCCTGTTGCTCCAGTCATACCCGTTCCACCAACGGCACCTGTCTCACCGGCACCCGTTTCTCCAACAGCGCCGGTAAGTCCTGTCATCCCTGTCGCACCGGTATATCCTGCTCCTGTCTCACCGGTAGCGCCTGTGTTGCCTTGCGGTCCTTGTGCTACTCCGGTAAATCCCTGGGAAAGATATGTCTCTATCTTCCACCCTGTAGTCGAACCGGTATAGACCAGGTTAAAAGCTACATCATCTACATCACAACTCAGGTCTTCAGCAATACCATGGATCAGTTCCCCATTTCTTAAAACGGACAAGTTTGCCGTGGCAAAATTTGATTTGGCATCGGATATACCGACCGTAGTTCCTATTGTCGGACTTAAAGGCAGGGTAAGTTCCCATGTACCTCCCAATGTGTTGGCCAACACTCCTTCATAACCGGCAATAGTATAATTGGCGCTTTTTTCAATCCAGGTAAGTCCACCGGCTCCCGGTGTACCCGTCTGACCTGTAGCGCCTGTTTCTCCTGCACCGGTGACACCTGTCTGTCCTGCAGGTCCTGTTGGGCCGGTAGAACCTGTTCCTGTCATTCCGGTAACGCCGATATTACCAAAACCTGTTTCACCTGTCTGTCCTGTAGAACCTGTTATAGACATTCCTGACTGTCCTGTGGCACCTGTTTGTCCAATCCCAGTCTGTCCTGTGTTACCTTGCTCGCCTTGTATTCCAGTCTGACCGGTATTTCCTTGTTCTCCCTGAATTCCTTGTATACCTTGAACTCCTTGCGGACCGGTAGGACCTACTATCCCTTGAATACCGGTTTGTCCTGTCATGCCCGTCTTTCCCGTCTGACCTGTATTACCTTGACTACCGGTTTCTCCAGTTATTCCAGTTAATCCTTGCAGTCCGGTTTTTATCTGGGTAAAAATATATCTCTCATCAAGTAATAAACTTCCATTACCAGTAATAACTGTTATATTAATTTTAAAATAAGTTTCATAATCTTCTATAGTATTAAAAGTATAAATTCCGAATATGGAAGGAGTACTTTCATGTTCTATCTTTATAATATCACCTGCCAACCATGACAATATCCATACATTTACATCTACTCCATCATAATCTACATAATTTATATAGAAGTAATCTAACATTAAAAATGTTTCTTGTCCTGGTTTAAACACACCTTCTACAGAAGGATCAGTACCAAATATCCATCTTCTTCCAGAATGAACACCGGTTATACCTGTCTGTCCTGTCTCACCAGTATTACCTTGCTCTCCTTGCACACCCGTCATCCCAGTCTTTCCAGTCATACCCGTTTTACCAGTCTGTCCTGTATTTCCCTGAATACCTTGTATACCCTGCACCCCCTGTATTCCCTGTGGTCCGGTAGGGCCTACTATCCCTTGATCTCCCTGTACTCCCGTCTGACCGGTCATGCCAGTCTGACCTTGTTCTCCTTGCAGTCCCGTAGCACCAGTCAGTCCAGTCATACCATAACCGCTCTGTCCTGTCATTCCAGTCGCACCCGTCGTACCGGTAATACTCTGCCCACTCATTCCTGTCATACCCGTCGTTCCAATCCCTCCTATTCCACCTGTCGCACCCGTCTCACCAGTAACCCCTGCCTCCCCTTGCACACCTTGTACACCTGTCTGTCCCGTATTGCCTTGTTCGCCCTGTACACCTTGAATGCCCTGCACTCCCTGTGGTCCTGTCTGGCCTATCGGTCCTTGTATGCCTGTCAATCCCGTCTGTCCCGTCTGTCCCGTCTGTCCCGTCGTACCAGTAAGTCCTGTACTTCCTGTTTTACCAGTTTTACCAATAGGACCACCAATAGTGAAAGAAACGACCATCGGATCATTTAAATTGATAGTACCAGATCCGCCAAAATATATCACATTCATTATGAGAATATGAACCGGATAATTATAACTAATACTATAAGCAAAATATACTCCTGATATACCATTATTGGCAACACTTGTAATTTGAAGATAAATATCTCTACTGTCTATACCTTCTATATAAGCAAAAAAACTGGAAACATCAACACTATTATTGTCAATATCATATAAAGCAATTGTACTAATATCAGTAATTAAAGTCGAGTCAAGGTACATCTCACCATTAGTATCCGGAGTAAGGTCAGTATTGTACCAATATTGAAATGAAACGGCACCGGGAACACCGGTTGCGCCCATAGGAATGTCAATAATATAATTGCCCAGCAAAGTCCAGGTCACCCCGTCCCAGGATATAATATCCCCGTTGATGAAACTCAGTCCTGTATTGGTATGCAGTGGGACATTGTCGGTCACTGCCGCCAGGACAAAATAAGTGTATCGTACCTGCACGTCGACCAGTAAAGGAAAATCGGCGGCGACGTTTATATTTCCTTTCTGAATAAGGGAATTTATAAACTCTGTATTGAGATTGAGTTTTTTAAAATATGGAAGACCGTCCAGTGTTGCCATTAGTATTCTTCACCTTCAAGATAATAAAGTGTGACGTCGACATAACCACCTACTCCGGCACTGCAATCTGTGGCTGACCATAAGATAAGTGTCGTATTGGAAGCGACACTGGTAAAAGATCCCGTCGGGAACAAAATGTCCACCCTTGTCGCCCCAGTCTCTATAAGCCCATTGGGAACAGTAAGGATATTGGAACCGCCGAGCCACGATATATAGGCATCGTTGGCGGCATTCTCAAAAGGCGTGCCTCCCTGTGTCACTTTAACGATGGCCAGTAATGGTGTTATGTACTTACCTACCGAAGCGGCGATAAGGGTTATCCCTGCAGCAAGGTTAGAAGTCATTTGTGAAGCGGTAATACGTACTTTGGTCATAGCACCTATCCCTGCCGTTCCGGTATTGCCTGTACTTCCTGTCCGGCCTGTCTGTCCTGTAGCACCTGCGTCTCCTGTCGTACCGGCTCCTGTCACTCCGGTGACACCTTGTATGCCTGTCTGCCCGGTCATTCCTGTAATTCCGGTAACGCCGATTTCCCCTTGCGGTCCTGCAGCTCCTGCTGCTCCTGCCACACCTGTCTGTCCTGTCATACCTGTCAGTCCTGTAATACCTGTTATGCCGGTAATGCCTGTTGGCCCTGTAAGTCCTGTACTGGCTGTCGCACCCGTCTGGCCGGTAGAACCATCATAGATCTTGGCGATATATACCCTTTGTGATACCAGTGTGGCATTAACCGTATGGGTCACTACAAACGCTCCCGTATCGGCGGCGAGGTTGGTAACGTTAAGTTTACGTCCCATACCCGTTCCGGTCGTCTCGGCTCCTTGCGTTACCGTACAGTCTGTCGTGGCTACCGTTACAGTATCTCCACTGATATCCTGTTCCACCCCTCCGGTAAATACTTTAAGTACGGCAAAGATACCCGTATAAGTCTTTACCACTCCTGCAACGGTAACGGGAATCAATATGGTACTGCGGTCTATAGTGGCATAAGTAATGTCCAGAGCGGTAGCTCCGGTAACCCCTGTAATACCGATACTGCCTTGTGTACCTGTTGGTCCTGTCGCACCTGTCACACCCGTCTTGCCCGTTGCACCCGTCGGACCTGTTCCGGCGGTCTGTCCCGTCGCACCGGTGGCGCCGGTCTTACCGGTTGGACCAGCCAGTCCCTGATTGATCCTGTAATTGTTACTGCCGTACTTATCCATAATTTTCAAAGTTTTTAAAAAGTTCGGTTAATGTCGTATTGTTTGCCAGCACATCGGTAAGATAATCAATGATATCCTGTGCTTTCTCTATATTGCCATATTCACAATTATAAATAATTGCGTCAAACAAAGTATTCAGAAGTGAAGTATTGTATGCTTCCAGGTAATTCTTAATCGGCACTTCAATGGTAATGACCAGATGTCGGATATCGTCATTCATGGCCCATAACAATGCTTCATAGATCTCGTCGGACTCGGCAACGTCTTCTACCAATCCTGTATCCGGGTTTGTCCAACTTCCATTCATCGTTATCGTGATGGCATAGATACCATCTTCAAAGACATCATATGCCGTACCGAACATCGTCGCTGCAGACAACAGTAGTCCATGGGTAGGATCAAGATAACTGGTAATGTCCGCCCCGGTATAATTTAATGTTACAGTGAGGTCTCCTTTGGCGACGGTAATGATCAGTTCATCGATATCCGTTCGTTGCGGGTTGGGACCCAGTGCATCCAGGCACCACCCGCCCGGGTTGGTCGTGACGTTATAATCCAGTGTGCTGTCATAAATATGGATGGTTGCACCACTGTTAAGTTGATTTACGGTTGTCTTGATATTCATGATTTCCTATTTTTGTCCTGGAGTTCTATATACAGGTTTTCCCGGTACTAAGGTACTACTATTTTTACTTTTTTTCTTTTCTTTTTCCAATTCCAAATATCTTTCAGGCAATTCAGGCTTTTCCTCCTTCATCCATTCCGGCAAGTCCTTTTGTTTTTTACCTTGAACTTCCTCTATAGTAGTGATTGTCTTTTTTACATTATACCACATACTTCCACCAGGTGTTACTTTTAATAGTTTATTCCATGCCTTTACTTCACTTTCCATTCCATATGGAGGTTCATTACTTTGGTATCTGGCTTTCATGTAAGCATCGTCATTGCCGAATTCCCCTGCCATCCATAGAGAAGTAAGATATGCGGCATTACAAACGTCTAACGCATATTTAAATGCCGCCACAGGCGTTTCCATCCAATACTTCCAATTGGATGCAGAAAAATAAAACAACACATCACCGGTAAGTCTCTGCAGAATCATCTGGCTAAAAAACTTCCACACGACAGGATTTATTCCCAGTGGTGCTTTATCCTCGTCGTCGTCATCACCTTTGCCAAAGAATGGTCCCCACATTAATGCGGCGGTCATGGCCAGTAGTCCTACCTGGCGATAAAATGTTTTGAAATTCGCCCTTTCAGTCGGATCCATATCGCTAAACTTGATATGCCCTTCTTTGGCGTAACGATAGTAAAGTTTTCCCATTACCAACAGGTCCCGGTCGGACATCTCATTATATTTGGACGGAAATTTCTTTCCGGTAATATGTTCATAATCTTTATCGATCTGTTGTTTCTTTCCTTTACTGATAAGATAATTATAGACAAAGACATTCATGGTAGTTATGCCGGATTTGATATAGCCGCGTTTAAAGACACCATTACGGTCTATATATCCACTTCCAAATTGGGTGAGTACATAAGCGGGTATCCACCGGCGGAACTGGAAGAAAAACCGGTTCCAGGTATTGTGTGCTCCGATGGCGATATTTTTCTCTCCATAATCTCCCGTAATTTCCCGTATCTTGTCTTCGACGATCCGTTTAAATTGCGGGTTCATGGGTGTATATTCATTCAGGTCAGTACGACGTAAGGCATTCAACTGTTTTCTTTCCAATGTACCGGCCAGGATAATACCATGATTAAAGGTCTCTACCAGATCGGTAAAAATAAAGGAAAACCCTATAACTTTACGCCATAACGAACTCCAGTATTCCAATCCATGTTCCTGGGTGACGTCGACAATTTTAAGATCATGCATAATACGCCGGGTTGACCAGTAATGTTGGGTCATCCAGGCAACACCTTTGATATATTTTGGCAACCCCATCCTGATGGCAGCGCCGGTCTGTCCTACAAAGAAGTTCATGGTCTGTGCGACAAGGTTAAACGACAAGCTTTTCAATGCCGTCAGGGTCATTAATTGATTGGCAGCCTGGTCGAAAAATCCTATATCGTCCGGTTTACCGTAAAGTCGCATGTCCACAAATTTTTTGATATATTTGCGAATATGTTTCAATTCAGGGTTGCCAGGTCGTCCTTCCGTACCACGACCATACAATTCGGAATCGATATAATCATAGAAAGGAATCACATCTTCCATAAGACTTTTCTTTATCATGGAAGACATATGAGACATCATAACAGCATTATCGTGATGGTTACGCATTTTAACATAATGATCCTTGGAGTCGTGTTTTACGATAATTCTCTTACGTGAGAATTCTTGTTGTGACGAAGATTGTGCCTGAAAACTATTCTTCGCCGCATTATAATACGTTTCCAATTCTTTTATATTGCCGGTCTTGATATCATAGTCACGTTTGTAATCGACAAATGTCACCATTTTTGGCGGGGATTCTTCATCTGTGTTAATATCGATATATTGACGATCCCATGGTTCAGGTTTTAAAAGTTTCCTCAGTTTAAGATTATGAAAACCGCCATGCCATAATGCCTGTGTCTTAGTCATATTGGCCATGGGCATAGTGATCAATGGCACATTGCCACGGTTTTGCGGATTGGGGTCGTTGGCAATTTGTTTATGTAACGGATGGTACTTGGCATAAAAGTCATAGACGGCATGGACATACCTGGCCTCCCGAGAACCAATACCGAATTTTTTCTCTGCCACATCAGGCAACATCAGGTAAGGTATATTTTTATAACCCCAGGTAACGAGTTTTTTAATGTCTACCTTTTTGGACAAATGGATCATCTCGTCTACCATTTTCATAGTCAGACGATCCACTTCATCGCCTTTTTCACGGATCATGTTCTGCATTAACTGTACCGGTTTGAAATTGTCCGGCATAAACCGGTCGGTCATAACCAGCCGCATCAATGGATTGGACTTATATAAGTCCTGTGTTACGGCAGTCCCTTTGGTAAATTCATACAATAAAACGGTTGCCAATTTGTACCCATGGTTACCGGGTCGGTTTTCCCTGCGTATCTCGGTCAACATGGCATGTTTAAACAGTTGCTTTATCATATAGTTATGAATCAGGATTCCCAAAGGAGAGTTGTAATCTCTGGACTGTGATTCATACTTTTTGATGTCTTCATATTCGAAACTGGCCAATCGTTCTAATGTTTTGATCTCTTCCAGTATTTTCATGGCCGGATCATCCTTCAATGCAGCCTTTTTATAGCCGGGACCAATGTCTCCGGGCCGACCTTCCTCATTGACAAAATGAGACAAAGCGGTGAACAGATCCATTTTGGCCACTTCCTGTTCTGAAAATCCGAGTTCGACAAGATGTTCTTTAATCAAAAAGTGTCCCTTACCCAATATGCGTGAAGCCGAATCTTCCGATATGTTCGCCAGGGTCTCTCCTGACATTACGTTAAGACTGGATTGCAGTTCCGCCATGGCTGTCCTTTGGTTGTCAAGAGCAACATCGCTATATCCTTCATACCGGACATCCTCATCATGTTCATAACCATTTTGGATATCATTTTGCATGATCCGGTTTTTCATAATGATCCGGTCGGTCGCATCGGTATGCTTTGCATAATTGGTATCAATAGGTTTTTCAAATTCTACCTTGCTGATCTTACCGTTTTTGTCCAGTTCATAATAAACAGGTTGTATGATCCCTTGTTTGACTTTCTTTCCCATTTTAGCAAGGATACGTCCATAGAGATTGACTTGTATCTTGTGATGGTTTTGCTTATTGTCCTTAATATTTTCAAAAGGACTGATATATCGGCGGACATTGATAGCATGGGTATAATCATCCGACAAGGTTTCCCCGTCCTCGTTCCAGACCCGTTTGTCCGAAGTCTTGAAATCAATGACGGTAATCCCGTCTTCCGATACAATTTGTTTATCGACATGTCCGGCAATGAAATCCTCTTCGCTTGCAATAAGTTGTTCTGCCAGTTCCGGATCACCGTTTGGATTGAGTATCTTAAACTGCTCTTCTGTGGTCTTGGTAAAGTCTTCCAGGACTCCTTTGGCAAACATACGGGAATATTCCTTTGGAACAGGTTGCCCCGCTCTTAATGCTTGTAATGAAGCGTGGATGGCATTTCCGATTTCCGGACTTCTTGCCCATTTGTTCATCAAATCCGTCTTACGCTTTTCTACATCCTCTGCAGACCATGCTGGCAGGTTTTTTTCCGCCCGTTCCTTAATTTCTTTTTGAACGGAATAGTTTACCTGCATCCCCGGATCAAAAAGAACCTGATGTAAGGACCCCTCCAGTTGTGTTACGGACACTAAGATAGTCTTTCCGTCAGAAGCAATATATCGGTGTTTTTCTTCATCGAAGTCTATTCCGGTAGTTTCATCTTTCATGAACCGAATGGCATTAAGACTTTCTGAGACAGGAATAACACCGTCTTTGTTATGCCAAATATTTTTAGCCATGATCATGGCCACATCGCCGCGATCCACCTGTCCGAAAGCATTTTTAACTTCAATCCAGAACTGTTTTAAAAGTTCTTGGAATTTCTCCCAGTTGCTCCCGTCTTTCATGACCTGTGCATATTCTGTCCCGGCCTGACCTATGGCAATGACTGCATCCTCCTCAGTGCCGAACATCTCCAGTAATTTCTTTTTGATAGGATTGCTGTTGGGTAACATGGCCCAATAAATATGAGCATGTTCATGGAAGAAGGTGGACTGTACTGCCCGTTCCGGGTCGATCCACACGGCACCACGGAAAGTCATTCCAATGGTATTCAAACTCACATCCGATAAGGAACCGAAAGAATCTATAACAAACTTGTCAAAATCTGTACGACTGGAAAATATCTTTACACCGGGAAATAGTTTGGCAAAATGTGAAACGATATAATCCTGCAGTTCCGGGTCGGCATTGGCATACAGTTCACCAAGAGGACTGATGGAAGAATGTTGCCGGGGTTTATTGAAGTCTTCTATGATCTCTATTTTGAAACCGTCAGCCATTTGGACTGCATATGCATCCATGTAAGGATACTTGACATTAATGGCATCGACAAGGTTTGAAAGGCGTTGGTCATTGGGAAAGACACGTTTTATCTTTTTAGGTTTGTCATCTATGGTGACCCATCGGTCGAGTTTAAATTCATCCCGGACAGATTGTACCGATGGCCATATTTCCATCATCTGTTTTGGTTGTTCACCAAATGCCTTTATAATGACTTGTCGTGTGAATTCCTGAATACCTGGTTGTGAAGTCTCTCTATGTCCGGCAATGTTCAGTACTTCAATACTGTTGCGTTTTACAAAGTCTTTTAACTGTTGTGCGGCATCTTCAATATTATGAGTTGTAATAACCAATACTGGTTTATATCCAACATCACTGGACTTGTTATTTCCATACTGCCAATTATGAGTCTGGGCATAACCGATAGTTTTTCCTGTTCCAACACTTTGTCCCCATAATATTGCTATTGTTCCACCGGAATCATCAACGTTCTTCATGGTACGTTCGGGATAATCAGTACCTTCTGTTTCTTTTAACCCATATTCAGTACCAAGTTCTGGTTTGTTTCCTTCGGAAGTTTTAAATCCTTTTGGAATCCAACCACCCGTTTCGATACCTAAATCTTTCGCTCCTTGAAGTCCGCCACGATCTCCACCGATCTGCCCACCTGATATGATTTTTTTAGGTCTTATTACTTCCGGTTTATTTTTTGTTTCACCAGGAGTGCCACGATTGACAATGTCGGTCAGGAACTCGACAAAGTCCTTCTCACCTGCCATCTTTACCAATTCATTATATGCCTCCCTTACTTCGGGTCTTCCTGGGATATTTACAGTTTCATTGACAATTTTCATAATGTCTGTATTCGACATCTTTTCCTTTTGTGCATTCTGTATCTTTACCAGTAAATCCTCTGCAATCTTTCTTTTCAAATTCACATCAAAAGGATATCGATTCCAATCCCACTTTGTCTTGCCGAACAATTTTTTCAATTCAAACTTAAAGATATTGCCATACCGGTTCTGGTCTGCAGAACTGTCCGTCACAATTAAATCCCTCAACGGTTCCATAATTTTATCCATTTCAATCATGAATTCCACCGGGAAAAGTTTTGAATAGTTACCGCCCCAACTGCTTACCGTGATACCATATTCATGCATGGAATAAAGCACAACACTTTGCTTAACCGTTAGAGGCAATGCATTGAAATCTTCATGGATCCTCTCCAGGTCTTCCTTTGAAATATCGGACTTTTTATAGTTAGAAAGTATTTCTATTCGGCTGGTATTCTCTTTGGTATCGATACGGACCTGTAATAAAGCAAGGAATTTGTTATTCGTAATATCACCTTCTATGGCTTTTACAACGTCATTGTAAAGTTGTTTTACCGTCCTGCCATTGTCCATGGCAAGGATAGAATAAAGTTTATTGAAAAACTTGTAGAAAGCCGACACATATTCGTCCTGGCGAATGTTCTTCCCATGACTCTGGGTTCCACTGACATCTAATGCATCCTGTTCTTCAGACACCTGTTCAGTCAAAAACACCTCATTCATAACCTTTTTAAAGAAAGGACTCCACTGGGTCGCTTCACTATAGACAAGTTTTGCGGCCTGTTCATAAGACACCTGTGCACCTTTTAAGAATACGGATATGTTACCGCCTGGGAATGCATTGCCAACATCGATATTCTTAAGGTCATTGTCTTTTATCCGGTTATAGGCTTCGTCTACTTTGGCAAATTCTTCGGCACTCGGCGGGATTTCGCGTGAGATATCGATGAAAGTAGTGAGTTGATTGACATCTTTGTTAAGATAATAAAGATTTTTTAACTCATTGACCGAGTCTTTGCCAAACTGATGTTGCAATGCTTTCCAGGTGTCTTTTATGGTTTTCTGACTGTCGGAACGTTTTCTGGTACGTTCCAGTCTAATAAATTCCTGTCCTATCCCACTGTTGAAGTATTCACTGATTTGTTTTATCCGTTCAATAATCGCCGTTTCCTGTTGAGTCTTGGACATTTCATCCATGCTTTTATCACTTACCAGTGCAGTTACAAACATACCGGCAGTAATCTCGTTAAATCCTAAAAACTCTATCTTCGGGTCCTTGGCGTTGTCCAATGCAAGATTTAACAGATTACCGATATGGTGTTTTAAAAGACTGAACTTATCTGTTGAGAAACCAGTTATTTTCACTTTGCCAAAAACAGATGTTTTCTTTAAGGTTATATTCAGTCGTTTTATAAAATCGTAAGTCGTATTGAGTTTTGCCGTTATGCTGATCACTTTTCCGCCAACGACATTTTGCTTGCGGGTATTTACATTATCGATAAAATTATTGTGTTTGTACAAACTGGCCTTGTCCTGCGCCTTTTTAATAATAGCATCATACTTGTCTTTGCTGATCTGTTCGCGTATCCTGTCAAAGTTTCTTACATTCCTGTATTCGTCCAATACAAGCATCATAGATTGGTTTAGCATTCCGGTAACAGAAGTGTCATTGATAACGATATGACCGTCCTTGGCCTTTACAAACGATTCACAATAACGCATGTCACCATCGTTGTCACTGCCGGCAATACTTTGCGATTCCGAGTCGGTCATGATAACATTCCCTGCATCACGAAGTTTCATCCTGGCCCGGGCAAGGGTATGCGAATGCAGGTCGTCAGCCGGTACACGGGTAACCATGACAGGTTCTCCAGGGATATAATATAATCCATTTTCCTGTTCTATTTCCCATGCATTGACAATTTGTATCCCGTCTTGATTCTCACTCATCAAGTCGACAAGTTTATTCTGCCGGATATACGTTATGGCATCTTCCAGTTTTGTAAAAGAAGGCGAATCGGACATGTACCGGACACCTTTTATGTTACAGGCGATCTCTGCCAACAAAACATGTTTGCCATCTGCGGTCTTCCGTGGCGGTCTTAATGGTACATCACCCACGGGTATCTCCTGCAAGGCAACACGATTTACACGGCGTTCCAATGCTTTCCTTCCTATATATGAGGCTTTGATACCATTCAATAAACTCTCAAAATACGGATTGGGTTTGCGTACATTACCGCCTTTTTTCACATAGTCATACAGTTCCGGCAGTTGTTCCTGGTCGACTTCCTCCAGTAACATATCACGCAATCCTTGGTCGGTCATACCATCCATTTCTGCAGTCACTTTGGTCACTACCTGTTCCTGTATCTTATTCCAAAGTTCGGTTATCTGCTCTGCATTGGTAAGATTGATAAAGTTCCCGATAGTCTGTATGGATTGTTTCTTGAATTCCGGTATGATATCATGACGGAGATCCTGCTGAATGAAAAAATTGCTGTTTGGCCGGTCGAATACTTGTAACTTTCCTTCTATCCCAATAAATTCATCATCTTTAAAAACATTATTAACTGGCCCATCGGCAAATTTAGTTCCACTATCTATAAATGATAATGTTTCAGCCCCAGAATCAATCATCATTTTATGAATCTTTTCAAATATTTTTCCTGGTGTGGCATCGGCAATTTCATCGATAATAACAAGGTTGGTTTTGGTCAGTCCCCGGTCTCCATTGTTTTTAACAATAGAATAAAGCGATTTCACGCTGTTAAGTTTGCTGAATTCTTCCACCCGGGCAAAGATACTTCCCATGGATATCTCCATTTTATCAGCAAAGTCACGGGTCATGAATTGGATACCATCCATTGTTTCGAATGGCTTTTTTAATCCAAGCTTCTCTTGTATTTTTGTACTTACCGGGTTGTTTAGAATTGCATGTTTTTGGTTTAATCCTATTCCACCATCGATATACATGTCAGGAACGTAACCCGGCGAGTTACTGCTTCCGGCACGTTTGACCATAAGGTTCATATCCTTATATTGTTCTATCCTTCCATGAAAGATAAGGTCACTGTAATGTTTGTTAATAGCATAGTTAAATACAAAACTCCTGGCGAATTGACGAATCACATTTATAGGCGTGGTTGCGTTAAAACCAAAAGCACTTGAATTACCATTGATAATGGCAATAAGTTCTTCTGCTGTCGCCTTAAGTTCTTCTTCGGTTGCCATAAGTTTGAGTATGTCGGATTTTCCTTCATACTTTTTCAACAGTTCCAGGTAAGTCCTCCTGGCTTCAGCATACTTTGGCGTTTCAATGTCATATATCTGTCCTTTATCACCAAACTGTCCTATGAAATGACGGTATGCCTTATCTCCGGTATGAAACAGTAATAACTGGGATAAAATATAGTCTTCATCGGAAAGGTCGTCGGCAAGGATATTATTGTTAGTAGATTTATTCGATACCCCATCAAACTTGCCCAGTTGTATTTCACCGGACTGTTCATGGTGTTTCAGGATAGGATTGTCCTGATAAAATGCATGGGCAAGTTTTTCTTTCACATTACGTGCGGAAATAACAATGTCGCTCAACTGTTCAAAACTGGTTTTGCGGTCACCTTTGATATTGTTATAGAACAAAGCGACATGTTGAGAATCCATAGTGGAATTCACCAGTTTGACAATATTGCTGTTTACTCCTTTAATATTAGGTGTGACAAGGAAATAATCAATAGCGCCTTTTATATAAGTTCCATTTCCACCTTTTGTATAAGCAATGTTACCTTCCTGTAAATAATAGATAATAGAAGCAACACCTTCCGTCTTACCATCTTTGCCAGCCATAAACTCTTTTTCATTGGAAGAATTAAAATAATACCGCCAGATATTTTCGTGTATACCAGTGATTTTGGAAAGGAACTCACTGTAAAGACTGATCAGTTCGGCACGCATCTGCTTTTCATCACCACGGTACTTATTCCGTATGATTGCTTCTTTAGAATTTTTATTTCCACGTCCTACATAATCCGTCACAAGTGTAGATAATGCCTTTTCATTGTCGGTCTTAATATCGCCATATATCAAAGTCTCCAGTGTAGTCTTGATTATTTTAGACCAGTCATGTGTCCGGTCATTCTGATTGGAATTGAGTATCTGGAATTTATCGCCAAATTTAGTGCTGGACTGATGAATGTAAAAAGTCGGCATCAAGGTAAGCCCTGAATAGAAATTCTTCAACGATACCATCTCTTCAAAAGTAATGACATTATCATCCAGTAAGACTTTTGCCAGTTCAGGATTGACTGGTTTGATATTATTGATAATATGGTAATAGACACTGTTTTCATTTTTGAATGATTCCAAAAATGCTTTATCCTGGCAAAGATTATAGATCTCCCGTTCCGGTTCCAATATGCCGTTGTCCAACATAACTGACCACATTCCGGAAAACACTTTGCGAAGAGCCCTGATCTTCTCGTCTGAAGAGGTGTACCATGCCTCTGCAGAGAACTTATTAAATTTATTCCGGAACTGGTTATATCCTTTCTCTAAATCATTAATGACGCCCAAAGCATTTAAAAGTGTGTCGGCAAACATGTCCACGTACATCAAGAATCTTTTGGGATATCCTGCATCCACAATCAACTTTCCAATAGTCTTTATCAGTTCCGCCCCGGTTATAGCCGGTATCCTGATCAATACTTCAGCGCCGATCTTTAATAGGTCGGCAAAAATGCTGTCCCGTATATCATTGGGGATAATACCAAGATTCAAATCCTGATCGCCTTTGATCTTGAACAGACCTTTAAAACTTTGTCCAAGATGATCGAGCGCTTTGTTGATCTCATCGACCTCTCCTTTCATTTTCTTTTTGTATGCAGAAGGTTCTTCCTCAACACGACTGGCTACTTCTTTTGCAGTCTCTTCCAGTATTTTTTGCGTTCCAGTCTTTTCAGTTACTACCTCAAAGGTTACTCCTTCCCCATGACGTTCCGTTATAACCAGTCTTGGTTTCAATCCTTCTTTGATTGCTTTGACAATAGCATTATCGGTTTCACTCCTGTATGGTATACCGCCAATACTCTGTCCATTAACTACGGCAGTCAACAAATGATCATACCCTTCCGGGTGAACGGAAGACTTGTATGCAAGTTCTTCTTTGGTAAAATCTTTTCTTTCTTTATAACTAATCTCAACGACATCTCCTTCTTTTACATTCTTTCTTGTATTGAGAATCTTTTCATTACGAGATTGTTTAAGTCCGGCACCCCGAAGTTGGTCTGATCCTACCGGTAAATGGACATACCCTTGTTCTTCAGCGGAGTCTATTGTTTTTTGTCTGACAGACCTTTGTTCCTTACTAATATCCGGCAAGGTTTTTTCCAATTCCGCTTTTTCGGTTTTGGCCTTGGTAATACGTTCTTCGAGAATCTTTGCCCCGGCAATACTGGCCGCGTCCGTTTGGCCAGACTGTGCCGCAAGATTATGTTCATCATATTCGATTTGACTGGTGAGTTCACTGATCTTACGATTATGTTCATTGCGAAGTTTCTTGGCATCGGCAAGTTTCTGCTTTGCCTGTTCAATATCGGTAGGCGTTTCTTCTACACTGGTCTCTTCGGGAACGGACGGTATTTCTTCTGATACGTTCCCCGACGTTTCTTCTTTCGATTCGCCCCCCAGTTGCTCTTCTGTAACATCTGTCCGTACACCTTCGCTTTTTCGTCCATTCCTTTTAGTCCGAGATTTCTGGCTTTTCGCATTAGTTTCTTCCTTAACTTTTCTGGCATCTTGGGTAAATTTTATATGTGAAGCAATATTATTGGAAAGATTTGCCATTTCATCCAGGGTCACCTTGTCATCCATGGTCGACACCTGTTGATATTTATCCACAATAGCATTAAGGTTTTGGGATATAACCGACTGGACATCCTCGATTTGTTTGGTGGTATTCTGTCTTGCGGGATTGTTACGCAACGCATGTAACTGACGGTATGTCTGGGTCAGTCCGTCAAAAGCCGTTTTCATCGCCGGTTTTTCTACCGGCACACCTTTTTCAATGGAAGACATTACATTTAAGTGTTGCGGATCTATAAGTTTTGTCAGGTCATTAACCGTCCCGGAAGTCTTTTGTAATTCCTCGATATTTTGATCTGCAAGATTTTCTTTTACTCTTTTAGTCCTATCCCTTCTATAATTCACCAGATTTTTCTCAACATCATCGGCCTGTTGCCGGACTTCTTTGGCAAGTTTGCTATCTTTTGCTGCGTCAAGTATTTCTGCAGTATAGTTCAGCCTGGCTTTTTTTGCGATGGCATTAATTTCAATGTCTTCAACATCTCTGGAACGAAGTTCTGTTTCAATTTTTTTCTTTGCCGTTTTCTCCCTGGTATCAATATTGCCTTCCTTTTCAAAACTATCCAATACATTATATGCCGTTGCCAGTGTTTCGATGTCATATTTGCCCGGGTCACTGGCAATATCTTTGGCCTGATACTTGGCAAGAAAAGAAGTGGCAAAATTTGCCCCTGCCGTGGCCTGTGTTGCACTCTTGACTTTCGCACGAGTGGATTTAATACTTTCTGTATAAACCTGTCCTAAATGACCTCCCATGCCAAAAATAAGACCCATGCCAAAAGTCTGTGTGAAAAAATGAAACGAATCATCAACAGAACCAAATTGTTGTTGGAACTGTTCTTTGAAATCACTCTTGTTTTCCGTGTCACGATACAGTTGCCATGTAGTCTGGTTGAATTCCTCTCCAAATTCACCGAAACCCCTACCGATAAGGTCGGCGCTTTTTCTCGGAACAAGTTTTCCGGTAGTCTGTACTTTTTTTTGCAGAAGTTTCATGAACTTACCGGAATTCTTGCCGAATACCGCTTTTACAATTCCAGGCATGGGAATGGCACGGACTGCAGAGGACCCGACAGCACCGAATGCTCCGGACTGAAAATCGGCTTCGCTTCTTATCTGGTCATTGCCAGAAAAAATCATCCCGCCAAGTTTATACTCGGCACCCATCTCTGCCATTTCTGCACCGAGAAGTTTTGCACCTTTTACAATTTTATTTGCCTTGCTTACACTGTTGGCCAGTTTCACTCCGCGAACCATATTAGCAAAAGGCACCAATGCTTTTACACCGGCAAAAGCAACGTTTCCTATGGCCATAGGCAATAGAATGCCAAGAGTAGGGCCGACCATATTTCCGATATCTTCACTACTCCAATGCTTTACATCTGCTTTATCTTGTATCACCTTATTGGCGGTATTGTTTAAATACTTGTCAATGCCGGATTCGGTCAATGCGGAGTTCAACGCCTGTGCCTGTTGGGAAACTGTTTGGCTGACAGCCTGCATGTGCGGACTGTAGGTCTGTTCGATTTTTAAAACAATGTTACCCAAAGGATACTCACGGCTGAATGCTTTATCTGCCTGACGTTTTAACCATCCCTGGTCAGGATCCACTTTATTGCCGGTAAGGTATTCTTTTGGTAATTCATCCAGCAATAATGCAGGGGCAATAGTTCTAATCTTCGCTTCAACACCGTCGGGACCATATAACTGTTCAAGTTTTGCATTATTCTTAAAATTGGATGCGAGGTTAACCATATTGTCCCTGAAAGCCGACTGTCCCAGGCGAAGGTCATCCATGAGTTGCTGTTGTTGCGTGACCAACGTCTGGAAATAAAAGTTTAGAGCTTCCCGAGGGGTGACATTGGGAATAAGGTCTGCAAATTTTATCAGTTCCGATTCATATTGTTTCGAAAGGTCATTGACTTGTTCTTCCTGTGATTTATATATAGTGGTTTTTAACTGTTGATAACCCAGTATTTCATTTTGCAGTTCCATTCTTTTCTGCAAATCGGGTTCTGATGAAACTTGTTGTGTTTTCTGATCGATTATCTTATCGAGTATTCCGATATAACCGGACTTGTGTGCCTGTATTTCACTGCGGATTTTGCCACGTTTTTCTGATAGTTCTTTTCTTTTCTCTTCCAGGGTCTGCAAAGTCGATTTCTTCCCTGTCATTGAAGCTTCAGGTGGATGATCCTTTTCATACTGAATGGCCTCTTTATTTTTTCTCACCTGTTCATCGATATCCTGAAGTTTCAGGACGAATTCAAACTGATCCTGTCCTTCCGGCGGAAGATATTGTTTAAGTATAGGAGCACGGTAACGATACACATCATTCATCCCCTGAACGGGATCTTTGGTGTAATCCTTCTGTACCATTTCACCATGATCCTTTATGGTCTTACGTGCTATGTTGTAAAGTTCTACCGGTTGTTTGTAAGATTTATCCAGTCTTGTTTTGTAAAGTTTTAAATCATTTACCTGTGATCTTAATTTGAACACTTCATCATTGCCGGGTTGTTCGGTTACCATAGGTATTCCTTCAGGACTGATCTGTACCGCATTACTTTTCGGTGCGGATATTTCCAGTTTTCTTATCTGATCTTCTTTTTCTTTTATCTGTTTGTCGAATTCACCGATATAAGTCTTATACACATCTTCGTTCTGGCTTAAAACAAAATTTACTTGTTGTTGCCATGGATCAACAATACCAAACTGGTCGTTAAATTTTTTCTCAACTTCATCTATGACTGGGATCATATTAGGACTGGACACTCTTTTCTCATCCAGATCCTGGAATGAATTGGCATCCTTATGTTTTACATAAACTTTTCCGGTCTGTGGATTACGTATATAAGTGAAGTTCCCTTCAGTAATAGATTGTTCTTTTGGTTTTTCTTCCTGTTGTTCTACGGGTTGTTCTGAAACGGGTTGCTCGGCAGGTTTTTTCGTCTGGCCTTTTGTCCATTCCGGTAAAGGTTGTTCTACAGATTTCTCTTGTCTTCCTTCGGAGACTTTCACAAATCCCGCACCACTCCTGGCACGTTTGTATGTATTATGTTTGGAAAGTTCTTCATTCGGCCATCCTTTCTTTTTAAGGTTGGTATAAGAATAAATCTTCCCTTCTATTTCAAAATAAATTTCACCATCCTGTTGTGGCTGTTCTGATTGTCCGGCAGGTACTACAGTCCCATCTTCGGCATAGTCTTCCATAACCGGTAATGTATTCACCAGATTGGTCACGGCATTATGGTGCCCGTGCTGCAAAAGATACTTGACTTTTGAACGGTATCGTGCCGGAATAATGGCATGGTCTCCGTTTTCGTTACGGAGTATCAACTCTGACTTCTCTGCTTCTATAGGAATATTCTGCTTCATTATTTTACAATACTTTCACCGTAAATCTCATTGTATAACCTTTGAATATCGGCATTTTTTTGCAAGACATCAGTAACCGATACGATTACTTTTCCGTAGATTGGGTTTTTAGTCAAATCTATTGGATTATCTTTTGTCACAGGGACACCATAAAATGCATTAACAGGCCCGCCATGATATTTAATTTCCGTATCGGGATAGAGTTTATCCAGTCCGTTATATACTTGTAATCTTCGGTATGTTTCTTCTTCAGCAGGATAGGTAATACCAAGTTCAGCATATCTTCCTTTGTAAGAATCATTTGCTTTTTTAAGTCCTAATATGGAACGTTCTATAGGATTTAATGATTGCCCAATGATTTCCTTATCAAGAACATGACCAATATTGGCTTTGCCGACGGGAACTTTTGCTTTTGTCGGATCTTTAGGTTTACCACTAAAATCCGGATGTGTGGCTGTACCTAATTTTGACTCTTGTATCAATACTGCCAATGCTTCATAAGGATCAACGCCATATTTTTTTGAAAACCTGAATGTTTCTTTGATCAATTCCGGATCAAACGACTTCACACCCGGAATGGAAAATAGATCGGCATTTGGTCTTATTGGTTGATTTGTTGCAGGATTGATAGTACGGGTATCGGGTATCTCCAGTAATCTGGCCTGTTGTTCTTCCCATCCCTTTTTAATTTGGGCATGCCGGGTACGTTCCCAGGTCTGGTCTTCAATATTTTCCAAACGTTGCGGATCATATATAACTGAATTAGGTATTTGAATATCAGATTTAGTCGTTGGCATTGTTAATCGTTCGTGTGTTGCCGTTGCTCCTATCGAAATGTATTCTTTCTTTTTAGGAACATATAATCCGTATGCGGCATGGATTTCCTTGCCGGAAGAATGTTTAAAAGATACTCCTTGCAGTCCTATCTGGACATCGACTCCGCCTTGTTCATGTGTAGGCATGTCTTTCAAGTCTTTCACAATAGTCCATTTTGTCTTGCCGATATTTTTTGACGTGGAAAGCCCAACTGACGCATAAACCTTTTTTGCAGAACACTTTGCCATATCTTTAATATCTCGGAGTATTATCTAAATCTTCTTCCATACTCTGCCAGTCCGCATTGCCCCATTTGGCGTCATTATATTCTATTGCGGCTTTTCTTGACGAACTGAACGGAGAGAATGCTTTGAACCGATACACTGGTACATCTCCACTCATATCAACTGAAATGATCCTTCCTTTTGCATTCAGTTTATTAAACGTAGGATCGGTTGTTTTTCTGAATCCATTGGCATCGACATCGTCTTTATCTTTGCTGAATCCGGTAAACGGTGCCTGGAATTCTGTTTCGATATATATTTTTTTATCAATTTTTCGGTATGAATCTGTTGTCTCGGGAAATACAAAGGTTCCTACCGGTGTCTTAATAGAATCAAAGACTATTCCTCCAGGTTTTTTAACTTGCATATTTGGATCCAGTGTAGACTGGTTTTCATCGATAAGAACAATTTTTGGATCTGTATAATAATTGTATCCACCACGAGATTCACTTGGGATAAAAGCAGATATATTACTATCGACAAAATTGTAACTTTCCTCATCGGTTCCTTCTGGACTGGTCTTTATCACAAGTTCCTTATAAGTTGCAGAGACTTCCTGCATTTTCTTTTCATATTCCGTCGGTTCATGATATCCTCCACTACCGGAAGATTTTGCTACAGGATTGGTATACATTTGAGACATGCGTTGTACATATCCAAGTTCCGATGCGAAATACTTTTTTTGACCATCCTCAAGACTTTCAAAGGCGGCATGAATATCATCATAATTTAACTTGTAAAATTGACTGTCTATTACTTTTCGTTCTTCGGCCTTCCCAGATTCTTCTGTGAATTGACCGTAATAATCGTCGAATTTATCCGTGAGTTGGACTTTCATAGGTTGGTAGTCATACACTCCTGCAGATGGTCCCTTTTCCAGAAAATCATTATATTTTCTTTCTTCTTCTTTAAATTTATCCAACTTTATCACTCCTTTTTCATAATCATCCATCGCCAGATCAAATTTTGATTTTGCTTGTGCTATGGTCCTGATGGCCGGGTTGTTTTGCAGACGTGCATTTGCTTGATCAACTTTTACCTGGTTATCCATACTTTGCTGCCAATTGGGATCGAGCGGGATGGTCCCAAGTTTTGTCGTTTCTTCCAGTGCCGCTTTGTCAATTTCTGCTTGTGCCCATTTACTTCTTACAACATCTACTCCTTTTTTTAAACGATCATAATATTCTTGTGTTGCCTGATTTTTTCTTGCATTAAGGCGATCTTCATCCTGACGGGCATCACGTTCCCGTTGATATTTCCGTTCGGCTTCCCGTTGACCCATTTCCACAGCAGCCATTTTAAACCGATTTGCCGAATCGAAATCGAATTTATAGGCAAGTCCCAGTCCAAGTCCATAATCAATATATGCCATGGTTATTATTATTTATATCGTTGATAAGTTCTATAGGCTGCATCATAATTGCCACTTTGATAATACTTCATCGCTTTAGTATAATCATCTGAATTAATAGGAATAGTACCATCATTTAGTTTATTAGAAAGATCAGATTTATAATTTGGGTCACCGTACCGGTTTAAGTCTAAATTATTCTGTCTGGACTGGAAAGCACCAGCCACATTGCTCATACCGGCATTCATCAATCCCGCCCATGCTTCCTGCCGACGGTTGTAAATATCGTCGTTACGACTCTGTACTTGCATATTTTGACTGAACACATCAAACTTTGCTCTCGATATTTCGGAATTAATACCCATTTCAAGTTTTGCCGTCTCTGCCAATGACTTACGATAGTCTGCATAGATAGCATTGACATCCACTCCTTTTTCAATGTTAGAAGCAATGTCATTTTGTACACGGCCTGCAGGGCTGGAAGATACCCCGGCTCCTACGGTCCTACGCATAACATCGCGGTCCATCGCCTGACCTTCCTGTATACCTTTGGTCTGCAAAGCATCCTGGCGTAACTCATCGGCAACACCTTTACTTTCGTAAAGTTCACCGGGAACCTGTTGTGCTTTGGTCTCCGCATCAACACGTTTACGTTCCCGGGTAGTTTTAATACTCTGCCAGATACCCATCCCGAGTTGTGCAGCTCCAATTGCTAATGGTGCTATCCATGCCATTTTATGTAAGTTTTATGATTTTAGTACTCGTCCTTAATAACTTCACAGTATTTAACGGTGTTTCGTTAGTGAATCTTACTACCATCGCCTTACCTTCCATCCTGCCCAATATACCTTGCGGTATAGAAAACCGCATATCATCCAGGAACCGTTTGTAATTCCGTGTATCTACTGTCTCTTCGACTTCATTCAAATACAATCCTGTATCATATTGAAAATTTGCCGAGAACTTGATTTTGGTGAAGAAATTCTCATTACCCATACAGATCATGTTGACGAACTTTAGAAACACATCAAATCCACCGGTCACCACTATTTCAATAAACGATTCAAAAGTCTCTCCAAACAAAGTTACAGAGATTTCATCATGAGTATATACTTTGTTATCACTTTGAGCGATTTTTAATTGTTTATCCGCAGAATAGGCCAGTATGGGATAGAACTGAAATTCACCATGGAATATCCCTCTTTCCAGATCAATACCAATAGTCAAGTTATCCTCCACCGGTTGCCGTCCTACAGTGTTCCAGAAGGTCATGTACGCGATCTTTTTGAAATAATCATAATAGGAGTATACCGTTCCGTTAATCCCGGGAAATGCGTTCGTATTGGCCGACAGGCCCATGTTGTTCAGCAAGGTGTCTATACCAGGCACTTTGGACTTGTCTCCGAGTTTCATGGTACGGTCCATCATGATCACACACATATTCCTGCGGTCAAACCAGGTGAACACTTCGTTGGCTTCCAGTAGCGAAAGCCGGTCCCGGTTCCCATAAGTCTTGCCCAGTTCATCGTATATCTCAAAAGCATTACCAATACCAAGTTGGACATAGGCACCGGCAACGGTAGATGTCAATACCTTTTCCTGTATGGGTATATATCCTACGCAATTGTCTTGCCAATAGACGAGATACTGCCGGTTGGATTTGATATTGTTAATTTTGCCGAAAAAACCGTTTACATCCAAAAATTGCAGGGCAGGATATTTACGGAATGCATCGTCGAGTTCACCATATACTTTTTTGTTTCCCCATCGCAATCGCATTAAAAAACTGTTCAACATGGAGAGATTCAACGGATAACCTGGATAAAGATTTTGTCCTGCCTGATTGGAAAAAGAATTGTTATAATTGAAATTCTCTAAAAACCCGGTTTGTGACGAAATCTTAACTTCAAATTCAGACTCTTCGGTAAGAGGAGTATAACAAATACCACGATTTGCCTCAATTGCCGATGGTTTGTAATACGATGAATTCCTATTGTTGCGGGAATTTAAGTTCATTGATGTTTGTAATGGAACAATTATTGTATCTCCCCGTTGAAAATTAAAATATCTGTTCGGTTCATCGTCTTCCTGGTAAAGATTATTTCCATTTATTAAAAGTCTTGTAAAGTCAAATAGTGATATATAACAATCCCCTCCGGTAAGTTGAATATCATTAACGATATACCTTCCATCCTTAAGAATTGCATCTTTAAAATCCTGATCCACTTTTTGATAATGTCCAACAGTCATATAATCCGTATTGGCAAAACTTTCAGGTGTATCATTATATAGTCCAACTCTTGTCTTTTGTTGTTGAACGATCATAATATTGCTATCTTGAGACCAATAATCATGTGCAGCACCGGCCGGGTTTGGTAATTCATTCCAATTTCTTGACAGACTTAACAAAAGTAAAAGTCCCCGGCTTGCTCTTGCACAATACTGTTCGTCTATAGCAGTATTTATATTTGTTAATACGGATTTTGCAATGTTCCAGAAATCAACAAAATTATAATCAAGATTAAGTTCGACTTGTCCTTCAGTAATTGCAGTTGCGTTTTCTACGGAAACTTCTCCATCAAAAGACGGCGTGACTATCTGTTGATCATAAAATTTCCTGTAGAATATTTTGTAATGACCACCGGTATGATAAGTTTCATCGCCACCAAATTCTTCAATAAAAACGGCAGGACTGATAACACTAAAGATTCTTACTGGCTTTACTATAGAATTCAAGTCAAACACAAAATCTGATTTAAACAAATGTTCAGGTGTAATATAAATATATTGATCCTGAACAAATAAATCGGAAAGATCCTCTTGTTCTAAAAGAAAATCATAAACACCACGACCATCATTGAATCCCGGTGTTCTTATTACTTTTATTCCATATTCTGCCGTTCCGCCAAGTGGATTTGTTTGTATTAATTGTTTTATAATAGGTTCCACAAAACCTTCAGAGATGATTTTTTTATCTCTTGGTGCTCGAACAATACAAAATCCACTTATATCATTAATGATATCAGTAAGATCGACAGTGACCAAAGGATATAAATATTGCAATGAACGATACACATCGCACGGGACCGGTTGAGCCATATTATATTTTTTTACTAAAGACAAATCTCCAGTCCAATGTAATTTACCAGGTTCTACAATACTTCCCAACGGTTCAACATAATAACAGTTATCTGTTGCAGTATAACCTTTTTGTCTTTCCAATGTATCCCAATCTGCAATCCATCTTACATACATTGGACGACCAGATTTACTTATTGGCAACAACCCAATTCGGTACGTTTCATTGCCCCAATATCCTGCCAATTGGTTACCGGTCATTTTCAGACCAGTTTGTTCGTTTAATGAAACCCAATCATAAATATAATTATCATTTTTATCAATATATTTCAATACTGGAAAAACGGGTTTGACAAAACCAGGTGTCGCATTATTATAATTCTTATAATTATAAGAGTGAAAACTATTGTTATTACACTGAAATCTTTCTCCGGGAAGATAGTAATTAGAACTGTTGTCAGGATAAACAACAGGATATTCACAAACTTCATAAAATTGATTTGGCAATAAATGTCCAAAACTATTATCATTATGAGCATTAGTTACTTTTTTAACATAACCATTTCCATCCAATGAATAAAGTCCTGTTAATGGATAATTAGGAAATGTATCGTCATTGTTTAACATTACTTGGTATGGACTCAAAAGATTAACAACATCACCAGGGATTTCCTGTATCAATGTCCTGATTGATCCAGTTATTTTGGAACCAATATTTAATTCTGATTCTTCCTGTACTCCTGCCGTGATCGCAAAATTTAATGCGGTGGTTAAGTCTTCTATTTTTTCCAATCTGGTAGTACTTACCATAACTTCTGAAATGGTTACATCTGCTCCTGCGTAATTAGTAAAATCAAATGTAAGGTCTACCTGTGCTGTTGGAACTGGAACAGTTAAAATATCTTCGTATAAAACTTTTCCTATTTCTTTCTCGGCGATGATCTTTCCGGTAGTCAAGGGATTGGCCGGGTCAACCAAGAATGCCGCAATCCTTATTTTATGAAATATTGTTTCGGTATTTTTCAACACCAACTGAATACCCTTTGCCGAATAGGTTTCAAAATCACCCCCTCTATATCGTTGCCAATCCAATACGGATCGATATATAACAGTTGGATCCGGAGTTATCATATATTTTCCCACTCCAAAGGATTGTGACAATGGACTCCAATTGGTATAATGACCACAACGAGTATAATAACTTACGGCAAAGATATAATTGCCACAAGGTAAATAACCGTCTATGACTCCAGTAGATTCAATGCTTGGAAAATTTAGTAACGGATCAAATTCCGCATTCTGCAAAGGATAAAAATCAATAATTTTTAAGTTTGGCGAACATTCTATATACGATGAATTGTCATCTGCAATAGAAAATATCTCCCCTGGTCTTACCAGGTGTCCGTCAGGCCAATAAGTCGCCCCGGAAAGTACCATGTAATACCTGGCAAGTTTGCCGGAATCAATCCATGAAAATTCACTTGCCTCGTCATACAATTCACGATACTCTGAATAATACAGGTTTGTTTTGTCTATTAAAAGAGGAGCGATATTTAATGTCAATGGCGGAAGATCATTATTACTGAAATAAATCCTTTCAATCTCTGCATTTTCAAAAATAGAATATCCGGTTATAAACTTTTCCGTCGAGAAAGTAAATATATCCCGTCCAAATATCCCGTTGTTTCCTAAATTGTTTTTTAGATAATAAATGATGTTAAAACCAACATCAGTTTCCTTCCCAACATATCCAATCAATAAACTTCCATCATCTTCTACAAAAAACAAAAAAATTTTATCTTTTCCTTCAATATTTCCAACAGGAACAAAATTGGTGTGTAATTCATGAGTATGCCACTCTGATGTTACGGGATCAAAATAATAGTCTTGTACGGTAATTTCAAACTCCAATATATTGCCTTTGATACTTTCCCATGCAAAAGAACCATCTTTGCGGGACGTAATCTTACCGTTGACACTCCGGCGATAAGTACCTTTGGGTTGCGCCACCAGTTCATTGTCCTGGTGCGCCCCCTTCTCAAACGTATTTTCTATCCCTTCAGGCATTAGTAAAGATTTAACGATCCGTTACCGGTAAAAGGATGTCCTATCATTTCTGACATGGCCAGTGTTTCATTATCATTCCAGTCCCCGTCATTGGCCACCGCACTTCTGACTTCAAACCTGTATTCTGCTTCCAGGTCTTTTATAAAGGTCCGGTCAAACATCTTCATCTGTTTGGTGACAAAACTTCTCCACTGTTCTTTCTTTGCCAGTTTCATCTTCAGCCATGTTGTAATGGCCTGAATATGTCCTTCTATAACCATAGGCCATCCGTCTGCATCTTCCTGGTAGTTCAATGTGGCAATGGTAACATCCTGCCCATCGTAAGTACTGCCTGGGAAGACAATACTGTTATCCTGTACTTCCCAGTTAAACCGTGTCCTCAATGGATAATAAGACAGATCATCCCATGAAAAGATATAATTTATCCCGTTTAAGGTAAGTTCGCTGGATTCATTGTATGTCGATATTTCATTAAAGATATCAGGGCAATGATCCAAATGATCACCCATGACAACCCCGAGAACATGTATTGTACTTAAAGGAAGTTCTACAAACCCATTGGTAATGGTCCGGGTGTAATATTGTTTTTTGTAAGAATAATAACTGCCGATACGAAGATCACATTGTTTACCCCATCGTACCAGTACAGGTAACATACTTAAATATTCCGGCATGGTCTCATCGACCAGTTGGGTGATGACTTCCCGTATCGATATGAGTTTCTTTACTGACATAGTGGTATAGTTTTGCCGTAATCGGTATCAAACAATAACCTGGTGAGTTTCTTCCTGAAAGACAGACAGACCTGGAAGCGGAACTTATTTTTGACAACACGTTGTTTTGTAAAAGAGACCGAAACGACTTCTCCGATCATTTTAGGATTCATCATCCTGGAATTCTGCAGATAAGTGTCGCCTTTGTAATACCTTGGCGTCGGCATAAGATTGTTTCGTTTTGTCATGGACTTTGTTATATCCAGTCTGCCAAAACCTGGTATTATAAAAAATTTCTTTTCAAGTAGTATTTCAAACATGTATTTAAAATAAAGAAAAAGAACCTTTGTGGCACGACGGGTCGCCCTGCTGTTCTTGTTTCCAAAGATCATCGTATCTTTCTTTACCATTTTCATGATGTCAGTATTTTAGTCTGGTCCTGGGAATCATTGACAATATCGGAAATACTCTGCCGTTCGATGGCAAAGTCCTTGGTTAGTATTTCAAGTACTATCCTCTGTGCCATTCCGGAATCGATATAAAATTCATTGTTATATGCTTCCGTTACGATCTGGTTATATTCACGGATCTTGCCATCACCACTGTAAACACTCGTAGAAGACCCTGTAAACGACGATCCTTTGGAATGGATAGTTATCACTGCTCCATCGACTTCTTTTACTGTACCTGATATGACGAAGTATTCCACCCCATCTTCAATGTCGGTCAATACGATAAGTTCAGTACTGAAGGAATATCCGTTCAACGGATTGTCAAGGATTAACATGACGTCGACTTCACTGACATAAGGATAGATATAGTATTCATCACCGATATTGGCATAATACCGGAAAAGATTTATCCTGGTATCCAAAGCCGCAATCATATGTGTCAGCATAGGCCAGGTGGTATGGTAGATCTGTTTTTGCCGTTGCGTGTCTGAAATGCGGTAGATACCACGTTCCGGTCCTACCGGTATGACATTGGGTAAAGTTACCTTGCCGAACTTCAATGTCCCTTCGGGAATATTGGAATTGTCCGCACTTCCTACCGATGTTAGTGATTTGTTGCCAAGTCGTTGTATCCATTGAGTATTGAAAGTACCAGTCTGCAGAAAGGAATCTATTATGAATAATGACCGGTAGTTGAGTATCTTTCGTAACAGGTGTGAATCTACTATTCGAGAATCATCCGTAGTGGCACGAAGAATAAGACGGATATCATTTATGATCTGTTCGAGTGTCATGTTACTGGAGTATTAAAACAGCACCAAGTACGACTGCAGCAGAACCGCATATAATTGCCATGGTCTTTGTCCTTTTCAGTTTCCTGTCTGATTTTTTCTTTGCTTTTTCCAGGTCACTAACCAATGACTGTTGTGTCGTTACGATATTCTGAAAATCATCAAGAGAACCCTTTTGAACTTTTATGATCTCATCTTGCGTTACAGTAATCCCTTGAAACAGATTTACCTTGCTTTCCAGGACTTTATTCATGACCTGTAAGGTATCACGTTGTGAAAGGAACATTTCCCGTTCGACAAACTTTATGTTGGCACAGGTAATATTTGACAACCTGGTTATCACATTGGTATCACCGACAATGCCGCAATCGGTCTGTTGGTCAAAGTATGCAACGGCATCCTTGGCATCAAGACTCTGAACTTCGTCAAGACGTTTTTCGTAATATTTTGTGATGACAGTATAGTTATTTTTTGCCTGGTCATAAAGTTTTACATACCGGTCCACACTGTCTTTTTGTTTAGTAAGGTAAGTCTGTAGTGAAACAATCTTTAATGAATCTGCAGATATCTTGTCTTTCATCAACCGGATCTGTTCAGTTTTTTTGGAATTGAATACGGTTGTGATCCTGTTCCATCCAATGATCTTTACCAGTAAGAGAATGGCAATAACTACTCCGACGAGTACTATTGATCTTTTTTGATTTGGTGTTAATTTTTTCATTTCAATCTTCTTTTATTGTTTCTGTTTTTGTTGTAGTTTCCGTTTTACTACTTTCTGTTGTCGTGCCAGGACTTTGATTCCTTGATTCACCATAAGCATAAAAGCCAGTTTTAATCGCTACGATTACTCCAGCCGCAGTACAAGAAGTTACAAAAGCGGTAGAATCTTTTTGAATATAACTTAATGTAAATCCAAATATCAGCATAAGAAATGCTAAAAATCTTGATACGGTTATTTCTATATTAAACCTCATAACATTCAAAACTTAATGATTAACCTCCGTTTTCTTCTCTTTCTTTTTTATTGGATAATTTACCCCTGATAAAATCAAGGTTTTCTTTTATATTTTCCATGAAAACTTTTAATGATTTATGTTCCATCCTGTTTTCATCCAAAGCGCTCCGGGTTTCATTGCGGAACTCTGTAGTATGTCTAATCGTTTCGTCCCGGTATTTTTGATATGTATCAATGATTTCCTGACGATTCATATTTATCTTTTCCTGCATTACAATAAGATCTCGTTCGAAAGAGGCAAGTTTTATTTTTGTTTCAATTGTGAATTGCAATGTAGTAGCTTCTTGTTTACGTTTAAACTTTGAGTTCGCAATAATCTGCGATGTGATAAATATTAGAATTGTAATGGCAAAACCTACCAATGTTAATAAAACTGTTGAATCCATTATATTAAGTATTTGAGCATTTTCACTTAAAATGTCACTTAAGATAATTAATAATATCTGGGTTTTCATCGTAATCAAATTTTAATTCAGAAAAAAAGGGAGCCGGAGCTCCCTTCCGGGGGGTCTGAATAGTAGTATCATTATGGTCGGAATATCGCATAACTTATGATTGTGTCTGCTCCAGGATTACCACTGAAAGAAAAAGTCGTAGTATCCGTTCCTACTATTGCGGATATTCCATATATTTCATAAGTACCAGTATCGGTTATAGACCAGAAAATACGATCTCCTGGTATACTTCCGGTAGTGGTTACCAATATTGAAGCTCCATTTGTAGCATTTCCAGTTGCGACCTGTGGACTGTCTCCATCGGTATGCGACGTCGCATCGGCCATGTGTGTATTAAGTTTTGCCTTGATGTCATTGGCCCTGGTTATACACCCGGCCAGTGTCGTTACGGCAGCAATAGAAGTCAGTGAAGCATCACCACTTTCTTGTGCCTGATGATAAACCCAGTCAGAAGCCAGTTCAGCATCACCGTCATGATCATGATAGGAAGCTGTCAATGCATTCAAAAGCGTTTTCAATGTTATCAGGTTAGTAGCATTATTGGTAGTCACGATTCCGTCAAGAGCAATATGTTCTTCACCTGTAACACCTGCATCGGTATAATGTGCATTGAGTTTTACCTTAAGATCATTGGCAAGGGTTATGCAAGACGACAATCCGTCAATGTTTTCTTCCAGACTGGTAGTCTTGGCATCTTCTGCCAATACAATCCCTGCCGCACCGGTAAGTCCTGTTTTTCCTGTTGATCCTGTCAATCCAACTGCTCCGACTACACCAGTAACCAGAGTATATCCTGTGGTACCGGTCAATCCAGTAGCACCGGTATCTCCGATACCACCAGTTTCTCCTGTTACGCCGATACCTGTCTGTCCTGTAGGTCCGGTAACACCGGTTGTACTGGTACTACCAGTAACACCTGTGCCACCAGTATCACTGGTAATACCTGTCATACCTGTAGCCCCTGTCGTACTGGTACCACCGGTTGCGCCGATAAGACCTGTTACAACGGCACCACTTATACCTGTGGTACCTGTAAGTCCTGTTGCCCCGGTAGCCCCTGTCTGTCCGACAATAGTTCCTACGGCTGATGTACCTAAATTCATTGCCTTGGCAAGAATAACAAGTTTGCGGATATGGGAAAGAACACTACTTTTTGTAGCTTCCAGCCAGGTAGGTTCTTCGTCAAGAGTTTTAATCTGCAGGTCAGTTGCATCTTTTATTTTATACCTACCTTCCAAATGAAGGTCCTGACCGTATTTTTTTTCTGTCGCCATTATCATAGTTTTTTAAATGAACAAAGAGAAACTGTTATGTTTCTCCTTTAGTTCACCTGATTTATAGACGGAAAACCGCATAACTAATGATGGCATTGGTAGGCGCTCCACTGAAAGTGAACACGACTTCGTCAATACCTGGGACAGAAGAAACACCGGTAACAGCACCAGTTCCTGCATAAAGCACGGACCAGGCACAAAGGTCACCACCGGTTGATCCGGTAACGGTAAGAGTAAGTGTACTGCCGGCAACACCGGTAACACCACATTGATAAGAATCATCTACGGCAATGACACCACCAGTCGCACCTGTTTGTCCGGTACTTCCGGTCGACCCGGTTCCACCAGTTAGTCCGGTTGCACCAGTTTCACCAGTTTCTCCTGTTGCACCGATACCACCTGTTGCTCCGATACCCGTTCCACCCGTATTGCCAATACCTGTTTCACCTGTCGCTCCGGTTGCCCCTGTTGCACCGACACTACCAGTCTCTCCGGTAGCGCCTGTCACACTTAATCCTGTGGCGCCTGTTGCTCCAGTTCCGCCGACAACACCTGTTGCGCCTGTCGCACCAGTCCCGCCGGTCACACCGGTTAATCCAGTCGCTCCTGTAGCACCAGTAGCACCTGTAGCACCGGTAACACCGGTAAGTCCTGTACCACCGGTAGCGCCTGTCGGAGTCGCCTTAACGATTGCCACGAGTTTTCGTATATGGTCCAAAACACTTTTATTCTGTGCTCCCAACCATGCAGACTCTTCGTTAAGTGAAGTTATTTCCAAATCGACTGCATCTGTGATCTTGTAAAGTTTTTCAAGGTTCAAGTCCTCACCTGGGAATTTTTGAATTTTATCACTCATGGTAGTAATTTTTAAAAGTTAAGAAGTATTTGAAAAACCCGGGACCCGGAGGTCCCGGTAATTAACCAAAAAAATCACTACACAAAGGTAACACTGAGTGCGGCTTCCAAAGCTGTTTCAAAATCGGCCAGTTCTGTTCCCTGCCCTGACTCATCCGCATACAAGACATAATAAACAGGCGCACCTTTGGTGTATCCTGTAATGTTCGTATCGCTGGGATTGTTATTTACCGACATAATGTAAGTAGTATATGTCTTGGCGACATTGAATGCTTCATTGGTAATCATCCCTGCTTCACCCGTTACAAGACTTACCTTATCTGCGGCAAATACGGGAGAATCCAATGAAAGTCTGGAACCGATACCTTGCGAAATAACCGGGGCTCTTCCTACAAGCAGATAAGGTCCTGCTGTTCCTGCAGCAATAGTACCTGCCGTTTTATCATAGATACTTTCCAGCGTGGCAACGGTCCATCCGTCGGTCAATTCAACGTAACTGGGACCGCGTTTGCTATTGGGACGTGCATAGTAATAATTTGCGTCATCCAGGATAACAATACCTGCACCAGATGTTAATACGGCATTAGTAGTCATAACAGAAGTCGATGTTCCGCCTGTAATGGTTTTGGAACCGGAGTTCCATGAGGCGAGAGCGCTGAAGTCATAAAGCCAGATAGTTCCGGCGGCACTTGTAGCAGTGTAATTACCACTGGTCACATCGACCCGGGCAATCTTTGCCGTGACATTGGATGTCTGTTGGGTTACCGTTTCTCCCACTACAGGCAATGCCGTCGAACCGGTCGTAAAAGCTACTTTATAGGCCAGGTATGCTGTCACCTTATTGGTAGTGTGTGCATTGATCTTATTAACCAGTTGTGTGAAAACCGTTAACCGGTCAGTTGCGGCAACACCACTCAATACAGCCGGAGTAGTATAAGCATAGTTATAATTCTCCTGTTTCTGCCCTTCATAAGTGTCACCATTCCATATGGTAATCTTGTACCGGGTTGAAGCTACGATAGTTTCTACCAGTCCACCACCGATGACAATCTGACGTACTTCTACAGCCGATGCCTGTTTCCATCCTGCTACACAGGTTCCCTTGAAAATAGGAGGGAGGATATTCAATAGTGGGTTTGCCGTGTTGTCGGCACAGATAATGCACGATCCCGGGTATGGCCCGACGGCGACATCGTCTTTTACGTTTGCACCTGCGGCGGCTACCGTGTTGAGCACCGCTTTGCGAATCATTGTTGTTTCCATTGTTTGTTGTTTGTTAAATTAATAAATGTTGAACATTAGGGCTGAGCCCCCTTATTATTGTTGTTTTATATCTTTGTCAAGACTCATTTCACGATTATAGTTCTCCACGTTACCCGACAATATCTTGGCTGCAATGCGACATATCTCCTCATGCAGTGTTTCTGGCAGATCTGTCTCAACTGGATTTTGATATACGATTCCTGAATCAAGCCATGAATCGGTTTCTCCATTGGTTCCTATTACATAGGATTCTTCTTCATCCAAAAGGATGCTTGCTGTTCCTTCAACTACTATGGCAAGAGAAGATGCCACGTAAGCAATGATTGTATCGCCGGTATTAAAATGAACGGTATTATCATTTACTTCCGTTCCAAGTGACACTGTTGCGGGTTTCTTGATGTAATACATATTGGCGCTGATCAATCGGCCCACACTGCCATAAACCACTTTAATACCTTCATTGGACTCAATACGATATATCCTCTGTGGCCAGGTTATCGACGGTCGATAGTACGGATTTAACTGCACCACATTCAATTCGTCATACGTTAAAGGAATGGTGTTAATGATCTGTCCGGAAATACTTGCTTCCAGTAAAAGCAGGAACATATAATCCGTCGGAAAATTCGCCTTGGCAATAAGATCCGTCCCGGTAGCTGCGATACTCGCCTGGTACCTCACCAGTGTATACAGTTCGTCACGTAATCTCTGGGCAGTCTGGAAAGCGTATTCTTTTTCTTTGGGACCTTTTTTGATATTATCGTACCGGTTAAGCAAAATATCATTGATAGCGGAATTGACTGCCTTGATACGTTGTTTAGGTTCAAACCGGGGACTGCGTTCGGAATCGAGGTAAAAATCCGTCTTATTTACGATCTGGACGATATTCATGACTGTTACTTTTTAGGTTTAACCTTGTCAGAGAGATCGTCTTCGTCGTTCTGTTCTTTGGACTTTAACTTTTCAGCATCGGTGTCCGTTTGTTTTAAGACAGAAGATATCGACGTCAAAGTTAATGTATCTTTCATTAAAAACCTAATAGAATCTAATTCGTTGGATCCTAAAAAGGTTCCTTTGTAGGAATAACCATGCTCTATGTCAAAAATGACCAATCCGAGCGAATTGGCTGAATAGAAAATTTCTGCAATCTGACGATTCTCATCGTCGAATTTATGGTTGAATTCTACCGGGTTCATCATAACAAAACGCATGATTTCGGCACGGACCAACTTGTCCGATACTTCTTCCGGTATAGGCAATGCCAGATAACGGGCGAAACCGATCAGCTCGGCAGTCCTCATTGTCTTGACTCTGGTGATGGCCAATCCCAGTGCAGTGGCTTTTACAATATCTTTTTTGGCTTCCATTTCAGGATCATAAACCCGGAAGACAGGTTCCATACCATGGAAAGGACTGCCCTCGACAAATGGGTTAAACCGGGCCACATACCACATCTGTGCTTCCAGAGGATGGTTAAGGTTGAATACATTACGGTCAGTAAGGATAACCTTGCGCCACTTAATATTTCCGTCCAAATGAGTTCCGATGGGAATACCGTAATAGATACCGGTACGTTCATCCCGGGAAAAAGAAAGGGATACCCGGGTTTCTTTATACTTGTCAATTTTGATCGGACGTATTTCGACGATATTGGTCATATCTTCTTTTTGTCTTTTGTCCAATTCTTTTTGAACAACTTCTTTTAAGTTTACTACTTTGATTTTGATCTGTGCATCACCATACTCTATATAAGGCATGTTTATGCGTTCTGAAAGAGAGATAAAAGTTTCCATTTTGTTTTAAATTTTAAAAAGGGACAGGAATTGTCCTGCCCCTTTGTGATTATTAACTATGCAGTAGCGGGAGGAGAGATGATCCCGTGTGATTTTGTGTTGTAAATGACCAGCATATTTTCTTTCAACATCTGGAATTCCTTACCATCGACGGTTCCTTGTGGGGTACCTTCACCGGTCATTCCGTTGAAATAGTAATACACCATATTACGGTTGACACCCTGACGTCCACGGGCACGTATCTCTACGTTGGGTTTGCCAGTTTCGCCTTTGGAGTTGTCCATAAGATAATAAGTACCACTCTGGGCCAGTTTGCCATTGGTAAGTCTGCGAGGGAACATATCATCACGGTCAAACATCGGGTTTTCCACGAACACGATCTGGGCACCACGGACATTCATCCGGTTAAAGTTGAATCCCATCGGCAGATCGGCTCCACCGGGTTTGTCGGTCTGAGGTACGTTCATGGTAATATTATAATAATTCTTACCATGGAGTGCATTTTGTTTATGGACGTTGGCCATACCATCGGCACCGGTCACACAATAGAACAACTGTCCTGCAACAGCAACAGTCTTTTTCTTCACCTCGCTGATCAGATCCGCAAAGTCATCCCATACCGCTTCGCCATCGGCGCCGGAGGCTTCTACGTCATTAGCGCCTTTGATCTGTTCGATATAACCGTCACCGGCCCATATCGGCATACCAGTCTCCACATCGATCATGGAAGGTGTGCTCATTAGATTACCGTCGGCATCCTTCATGGTTGATTTTCCGAACCATTTTTCGAATTCATCTTCCATAAGGAACTGTGCCCTGGCCTGTGCTTCCAGCCAATAGATCCATCCTTTGGACGAATTGACGCCTTCTCCGGTCATATACCACAATACCTTATTGGCATTGGCATCGCCTGTAATGGCAATACCTTTACGCTGGATAGTAGTATGGTTGATAAACGTATCAGGATAGTGAGCCCTGCCATAACCACGTAAGGAACGTTCACCGTGCATGGAGTAACCACCCCATAAGGTCTTCTGTCCTACCTGTGGTGCAATCCACGACGCCCATGTGAAAGTATCACCGGGGAAAGTCTGGAACGTATAAAGGTAATATCCGGGGGCCTTGCGGGGTTGTCCGAATACCTTGGCCATTTTACCATTCCAGAACAAAGCATTCATGTCCGGTTGCAGGTAAGAATCGCGTAGTTTCAATGTGAAATACCCACCGGTATAAGTGTCGCCGGCAGAGATAGCGCCTACGACGGCATCGCCGAGGATTTCACATGCTTTCTGGATACGGCCCATAATGGAATATTTCCATGCTTTGCCGTCAATAAGTTCCCCTTCAGGGATCATAGGGATTCTGGTCTTGTACGCATCCGTTGTGCGTGATACCGTAAATGCTCCGTTGGTTGCACCGGCAGTCAGGAAAGTCATCAACTGACGCTGTTCGGCATAGGTTATGACTTTATCATATCCCGCATCCGGATTGAGCATGTTGGCGTTGGTGAGGTTCAACTGGGTCGTACATTCATCATTCCAGGTCCCCTCTAAAATTTTTATTTTCATTGTTTTTAAGTTTTGACATTAATGAATTGTTTCATTTATTCCATTTCAATCGCATCTTTGTCAATGTTAATGAATGCTGCCAACGGATTGACGTCTTCACTGGCCCTATGTTCCTGTGCAGATTCAGCCCCGGCTTTGGGAGGTATGTTGTGCAACTTTCCCAACTCCTGTTCTTTGGCTGTGTTAAAAGATTTTCTGGCTTCCTCGCTTATCTTTTTGGAGTACTGATCTATGATCTGACTGCCAAACATTTCAAACAACCGTGCATAGACTTGCGTCCTGGCATTGTTGTTACGTTCGGAGAGTTTGCCATTAGAGATTTCTGTTTTTATATAGTCCTTTGCCTTATCCGGCAATTTCATTCCCATAAAATCCTGCAGACCGTCCACGACCTTAACCATTTCGGCACGTTCATTGGTAATACGTGTCTCCGCTTCTTTGAGCTGATTGGCTATTTTGTTGCTGGACGCCTGGATGATATCACTGGCTTTCTGTGCCCGGTGAGTAAATAAGAGTTTTTTGACTTCCTGCAATTTGGTGTCGAACTTGTCATCGTCATGCAGTTCTTCGATCTTGGCATCTGCCTCATCTTCCTTCAGTCCTTCATAGACGGTAAAGTAATCCCTTACCATATCGTCCGGGTCGGTGTCGACAATATATTTGTCCAGTTCACCAAGAGGATTCAGCAAGTCATCGAATTTACCGCCGGCTTCCAGATAGTCCACGACCATACGGGCATCTTCGGAATACTTGGATGTGTCAGGGATGATTTTCTGTGCAGACTCTTCTATCTTGGTTTTTACTGCGGAGAAAAACTTGTCAGGATCATTTTCCGCCAGTTCTATGTCGAGGTTTTTCTTTGCCGCCGTTTTCCAGTCATATTTTACTGCTTCTTCTTTTTGAGTTTTCTCTGTCTCCAGTTCTTTTTCCAAATCGGTAACATCGAAAATGTCTTTTTCTTCTACAGGTTTTTCTTCTTCCTTTTCTCTCTCTTTTTCTGCAGGTTCCTCAACTTTCTTTTCTTTTAAGAAAGCAAGTTCTTCATCATTGTTAGGTGCTTCTTCAGGAGGAAGTTTTATCTCCTCTTTCTTTTCTTCTTCGATAGGTTTCTCTTCTTCGACAGGTTTTTCTTCTGCCGGTGATCCAGGTAATGTGATATCATCCCCGATATCCTGGAAAGTGTCAGGTTTGCCGGTACCTTCATAACCGGTCAGCACTTTTTCTTCTGGAGGATCTGTTTTTGTCTTTGCCATGATTAAAAAAAATTAGAGAGATTCATTATTCTGTTGAGATATATTCTCGTTGGTCTCGTTGGCGTTGTCTTTCATAACACCCTGAGCTGCAAGTTTCATTTGTGCTTCACCAAGTTTCATCCTGGCAAGATCCGTTTCATGTGCTTGCCAGTCTTCCCGGTCTTCTATGGACATCTGACGTTGTGCGGCAAGACTTTGCTGTGCGATCTTTTCTTTGGACTGCAGTTGCAATTGCGCTACTTTCTGTATGGCCACCCATGCATCTTCCAACACTTGCAGTCCTGCATTGAGGTTACGAGTCTTGGAGAAAGCAATAACATCTTTGGTACGAAGATTACCGGAATTAATCTCGGCATCGAAATACCGTTCCGCTTTCTGGCGTATCTCTTGTTCTTTGCGTCCATCGGATAAGACAACTCCATAATCGTCATTGGTAATATCTCTGGTGATCTTAAGATGTTGAGAATACATTTCGCCCAGTAATATAGATCCGGACATACTGTCGATCCATTCCCAGTTGGTCTTGCGTTTTTCCAACAGTTTACGGAGTAATTCCTGCATGAACAGGTTATGACAAAAAAACAAGTCCTTGGTGATGGACCTGGACTGTTCTATACTTTGATTAGCTCCGGTAGCGGTCTGGGACGCTTTGCCCATCCCTTCGCGGTTTTCATTAATGCCGGTGATTTTGTCAATGGTATTTTCAATGTTGTACTTTACTTCCAGTAATATCTTGAAACTCTGCGACAAACCAAGATCGAGTTCACGTATCACTTGAACTGCATTGTCCACGTCGACAGCCCCGTAGTTTTGTTCACTTGACGAAGAGAACCGTATGACTGAATGCTCTTCCAGGTCATACAGGACACTTTTCATGGTTTTCAGTTTGGGACGCAGGGACTCGTCATAAGTGAAGACCTTGCCTTTCATTTTACGGATTTCCCGGACGATCTGATACATGACTATATTATAGATCTGGGACAATCCATTGGTGAGTTCCTGCAGGGACATACGCACTCCGTCGATGGTGCCAAACAGAAAAGAGACATAATCATATTCACTGCGGTATTTGCCTAAAAAATTACGGGTCTGTATCTGGTTATCGACTTTTTTAATGTCGGTATAAATGGTTTGTCCGATACGGACCCCACCCCAAAGTTTTTCCCGATACTTGATTATAGTCTTGAATTTGTCTTTGCCTTTGTTATATTCATCTTCAGATATATCAATTAAATAATCGGGACCTCCTTTGCGAGATGGGGATACTTTGATGTATTCCGGTGTTACGGTTTTCCACTGGATGAAATATACCGGGACAGTTTGTATTCCATTAATTTCATGCCATGCTTTGCGATCTTCATGTCCCGGATCCGACATGGCGGATTTAAGTCGTACCTTGTCTTCCTCTTTTAAGTTGAATTTCTGCAGGATATCTTTGGGATACAGATAATCGACATGGCCACTGAATGGAGTCTTTTCATTGAAAGGATCATTGGGACTTTCCTGAAAAATGCGTTGTTTGGGATTAATGAGTTCAATAACTTCTTTCCCATTAGTATCTTTACCAATTCGTGCATGACATTCCGATGTGATAATAACATCTCCCAAAGAATTGTATCCGATAAGTTTTATTTTCCCGTCGGCCAGTTCACCATCCAGTATGGTCTGCATGATAACCTCATTCTTGGTCTTGGGATATAATTTTGTAAACAAGTCAGGATCAGTAGGGTTAGGTATCTTCACCCCACCCAAAGGTTTAAGTCCGGTAATCTGTTCTATCCTGGCAAGTTCTTCCTTGACAAACATGGCGCCCCGGATGGGTTTGGCTTTCTCCACTTTTTGAGAAATGGCTTCCGGATTCACTGACGACACGATTGGATCAAAGTCGGTAAGCAGGTATTCGCCGAGCAAAAGTTTTATCTTGGTACGGCCCAGTTTAAAATCGGTGTATGGTACGACGGACTTGGCACCGTACTTCTCGACGATAAATTTCTTATCGACTTCTTTGATAATACCGTTATGGGAATCATAGAGTCCCTGGAGTGTCTGGTTGCGAAGTTTTGAAGAGGTCTCATAGAAAGAAACTGCTGCATCAATGAATTGCTTTGCCCAAAGATCAGTTTTCAGCGAATCAGGAATGTCTACTTCAGGAAAATTCCCAACCATTGTTTCTGTAAATTTGCCTTAAAGGTAGAAACAATTTATTACAATAGACAAAAAATAAAGAAATATTTTTATATGTCAGTCCAAATCTGACATAATTTGTTTACTTGGTCGGGTGTCTTTTTCACCTTTCCATAAATTAGGATGGGGGCCTTCCCAAGTATTCTCTGGCTGGCTTGTAATGTCCATAAGAATGCCGTCCTTTTCACGGTACTCCGGAAGGTCGGATAATTTTGTGTCATCGACGTCACGATCCTTGGGATCGTGTTTCATATCGACAATCCGCATCAAGGCATATCCTACCGCATCGGCATCGTCCCAGTCCGTGCCGATATTCTCTTCATCATAGGCGATCAGGTTCAGTAACAGGTCCAGGAAAAAAATAACATCAGCATTATCTTCCACCCATGACTGCATGAGCGATAACATACGTGGTTTGGAATACTGGGTCATCTTGACACCGAAGTCGTGTTGCTGTTGTCCTTCGGGTGCGTCAAAGGCTTTGGGTCGCGGCGACAGGTATTTCTTCCCGTGGTTCTTTTTAAAATAATCGATAACCATATCACTTTCTGCAGAGATAATGCAGTTCTTTATGGTGTTGTAATAAATAGCGACTTTAAGTGCCATTTCCCAATGTTGTTCTTTACGTGGCGGACGTTTCAAATAATGACAGATCGGCAATATTTTTGATCCCCATTGTGCATTGCGATAGACGTTGTACCGACGCAGTACGACGATCCCACCCAGAGATTGTGATGTAGTTGTCTTGTCTTCATTGTAACCATCCACTCCCTCAATGTCGAGGTCTTTAATATTAGGTTTGGGATGTTCCAGGATCTCGACACACTCCCAGTCTTTGTCTTTTTTCCCTCTTGGCCGTGCCTCTACCTGTAATGGCAGAACATACATACCTTCCTTGTCTTTTACAATATCCAGGCAATATTCCTTCCATTTCTGTTCTACTTCTTGTATCTGGTACATCTGGGTATAAAGCAGGTCGGTATTGAATTTATTGCTTCCACTCGAGGTAAAGACTTCTTCTACCGTCAGAGGATATTTCTTATTCCAATCGATCAATACTTTCTTGTCCGGGTTCTTGGATCTGCGGCGCCGTTCTTCCAGAATACTTTCCTTGGCCTGACTGACCGCTTCGCAACCCAGATATTGTTCCGGATGCAATCCTGGTGACATTTCTTTGATCTCGTCAATCTTCTCCGCCAGTTGACCGTCGATCTCACGAGCTCCGCCATAATATGGATGGTGAAACCGGTTACCGGGAATAAAAAAACGCACCAAGTTATACGACTCACTGTTATGCCAAATGTCTTTGAAGGCTTTACTACCTTTGAGCATATTACCGCCGGTGCCAAAAAAATAGAACGTGCCCAATGTGCGTTCACCAAGTTCCAATGCCGGTTTAATACTTTCATAGGCTTCATCCAGTAATTCAAATTGTCCGGACTCTTCCATGACACAATCATGAAAAAATTCCCCTTCGAGTTTAGTGGCCTGTTCGTTTAACGTGGCAAACTGTGAAAGGGCTATTACAATCTCATCAAATCCACCGGAATTGTTCTTTTCTTCCCATCCAATCTTAAGTTCATCGTCGTTTTTCTTTAAGATGCTCAATTTAAGTTCCGGCGGGACATTGTTGAATGAGGAAAAAAGTTTAAGACGAAATCCTTTAACATATCGTTCCAGTCCACCGGCGACACCCATCCGGTAATCGGGTATAAACCGGCTGCCCCAACTACAAAGGTTATCGCCAAATACAGATAATCCTTTACGACGTGCCTTTGGAATAATGATACCGGCCTTCCCTTCTCTTTTTACTTCCTCTACTAATAAGGCCAATTGGTAATGTACATCGACAAAATCAGGGTATACACTTCCATGCAGTCCCTTGATGATATCATAATTGAGATAATAATAGTATCTTCCCGGAAGGTGTATGCCACCAGTGTCATACCCATTAAGGCAATAGTATATCTGTTCCAGCCAGAATTCTTCCCATGCCCGGGTGCCCAGACACTTGGGATTACTTAAACTGTCAGCATAAATAGGGATCTTCCCGGCAATAGGTTTGGGATTGAAACCGATATTCTTGATGATCGGAACATAACTGTATTCAGTCCTATCCGTTGCCGATACCATACGACTTCATTTTCTCGGTGAACTTCTCCCGGTTACGGATGAACATTTCAATAAAAGAAAGAGTCTTACCACCCCGTAAGGTAATCATGTCTATTTCTTTTTCCATTTTTTCATCTATCTCTTCTATCCTTTCCTCCACTGTCCGTACAGCATCCAGAAGAGGTTTAATACTGGCCGTTGTCGCTCCTAATAATTCTCCATTCAATAAAAATAGTTTCTGCAATAGAATATCACGATTTTCCTGGTAAGGATCATAACAGATACTTTGCATTTCCATGATGGCATCCTGGATTTGCGAATTGTCTTCCGGTATCAAAGCATCCTGTCCCCAGATACGGTTACGTCCGATACGCTTACGGTCTTCCAATGGCATGTTACGATACGGTGAGTCCAATGTATCGTAGGCCAACACGACATAAAGGAAGTTTTCATTATTAAGTTTGGAAAGGATGGGACAGAGATCCTTTGCTTCCGGGGTGAGAACAATGGTGTTCTCGCGATTGAGTCTGAATATTCCTGGCATAAAAAAAAGCCGTTAAAGAGATAACGGCTGTAAAGATACTTAAAATAAATCCTTTAAGTTAACTTTTCCATTCTTTCATTAATTTCATTTAATTTTGAAAGAAGAATTTCGTAAATTTTAAGAGAAACATTCATAATTTCAACGAAAGTTTCCGGTTGTTTTACTTTTTCATTCGAATCAGATTTTAATTCTCCGGGAATGTTTGGACTAATTCTATCCATTTTTTTGGAAAGGAATTCAAGTTTATCATTAAATTCACCATTCAATAGGTTAAAATGATTTGCCATTGATCCAAAAATACACTCACCATTTCCTTTATTCATTTCTTCAGGCATAATAATTTGTTTTTTAAAGATTAATAATTTTATTGTACACCCATCATTTCTTTGGAGACCTTTATCCGTTCAAATAATGCCTGGATATCATTCTGCAAATAAATCACCGGGATGTTTTCATACGAATAGAAATACTTGGGTTCACCAATTCCCATACTTAAATCTACACGATGAACAAAGCAAATCTTCAGCCTACCGATTTTAATTTCAGGATACATACTTTGCAAAAGGAAAGCATATGCCGAAAGTTGCAATGTATATCGTGCATAACTGCATGCCTCGATATGCGATAACGGTTCAAGATAGAATTTGTTGTAATATTTCCTCTCTCCGTCTTTTTCTTTAAGGTTGTCATAAGTCATTCCTTTATTGAGTCCTGTCTTGTAATCGGTAATGTCCACCACGTTGGTTCTGGATCCTCTCAGACTTAACCTATCCATGGTTCCACAGATACCATAATAATCACTAAACACCATAAATTGGGTGAACTCCTGAAAATAATGGGAATGTTCGCTATTGATCTGATTCACAACATTAATAAGTTCCGTCGACGGAACGATACCTGCCAGGGAATCGCAAATAGACTGGTCTATCCAGTTGCCAAAATCCATACTTTCCTTACCGATCCCATCCCATTCATCACGCAATGCTTGGGCACGAATGTTGATTTCACCTTCTACGGTAAAGAACAGGTCTTTGTCATTGACTGGCATTTCAGTCAGATCATACTTTGCCAGGATCTCCCGTTTTGCCATCCCTGCCGATTTGCCTTCCCGGTCAAACGGTACTTCCAATGTGTCCAACACTGAAGAGACGGGAGTAAGTATTCTACCCCCGTCTTTCATTGTATAACAATGCAGTTCTTCGTTAAAGTCTATCTGATCAGTTCTCTGCAGTTTCATTCCTTTTTCCTCTTTTGAATTTCACGCCAGTTCCTTCAACCATTACCAGTTCTTCTTCCTCTATTGTCTGTTGATTTTCAATGACCTGTATATCGTCCTGTCCCATTACGATATAACCTTTGCTTTCCAGGGTCTGTACCATGAATTCAGTACGGCTCTTGGGTGACATATTTTTCACCCTTTCAGTCTCATCGGAATCACTGCCAAACAATTGACCGGCATACTGGATGGCATCCATGAGTTTAAGCTGCTTGTCATCGACAAACTTGGCGACTTGGGTAAAACAATAGTCAATACCGGTCTGCATCTTGCCGAAGTTTTCATACCCATCGTCAGGGTCGATCAGGGGCGTTGTGACGCTATAAAACCGCGAGGTAATGGATTCCATCTTGCCCGATAGGATATACCCGTTCTTGCGCTTGTATATCTTCTGCAAGGTAGTGGATTCCCAGAGTGTCTTGGCACGGAGATAATTCTCACGTTCATTGTCGGTCAGTCCGGACAGGATACGGTCTACCACTTCGCCGTTATGAATGTGTTCATTATAAGAATTAATCCAGTAGTTGTTAAGTTCCAGCAGGTACTTGCGGAGCTTTTTCATGGCCTGGACCAATTCATAAGGCAATGGCAATGGGTATTTCTTTGTGCAAGGTATCAACACGGTGACCCCTCCTTTGTTAACCGCTTCGACGCCGGTGATTTTCACCCCGCCGAAACCGTCATTGATCAGTTCAATACTGTCAAGTTTCATAGAATTTTCCTTTCTTTTGTTAATTTATAAAGTTTGTTGTAATCTTTGTTTTCTTCCAGGAACTGATCGCGATGGACCTGGTCTTGGAATATATAGACGATACATTCAAAATTACCGGATTCCAGTGGTTTGACAAATGCGATACTGGGACTTTTCTTGGCTACTATCTTTTGATAATCTGCCAGGTCGTTGTAGAGACTATGGCATGGTATAGAATACACATGAAAGATACGGCATTTATACCGGGCCATGTCCATCTGTTCGTCTAACTGATTTGATTGAGGGTAGACTTTCCTTCTCACTGGTTTTGAGATCTGCAACTGCATAAGTTAAAAAGTTAAAAAGTTAATTGAAAAGTCCCGTAGGAATTGTCGTGTCCTTTGAGAAAACTTTTACCGATACAAATATAATCATTAATTTTTTCTTTGCAACAAAAAGTTCATTTATTTTTTCTTTCGCTGAACTTTTAAAGATATTCATTTAAGTTATTATCCTTAATATATTTAAGACGTTTATTTATTGCATCTTGTTTCTTTTCGAATACTCCCAAATAAATTCTTTTATTATAGACTGTTATTCTACTTATCCATTTTCTCAAATGTTTATCAAATGAAACACCAGCATTTCCCGATGTATTATTGTTTTGTATTCTTTGATTAACACTTTGCATATGCCAATCTGTTATTCGTAAATTTCCCGGTTCATAATTACCATTGTTGTCTTTCCTGTCAATAGAGAGTTTGTTTTGTTTCAATAAATCTTCATTATATCCATCAAGATTTATAACATAATTGTAGTAAGAAAGGAAATCATCTTTCCATTCTTCACATACTTGTATCCCCCTACCACCATATTTATGATAATTAAATGCCTTTACTCTATAACATCTTTCCTTCATTGATATCCATTTTCGATAAACGGTATGTCCATAGTAACCATGTGTTGTCTCTCTTTTTGATCTAACATCAGAAGTATTTAAACAACCACAAGATTTTGTATTTAATGATTTTATTGGAGAAATATCGGATTCAAAAACCTTTCCACAATGACATTTAAATAATGCTCTTGTGTAATTTTTACGTTTTTTTGAAACTTCATTAAGAAATATTATATTGTTTCCTAAAATTTGTCCATTGGTATAAAACATTCGTTGCATATGATTTTGATTTTGAATAAAGATAATACTATTATTATACATAAACAATAATAATATTTTTTTATTCAGATTCTATTTTCATCCGCAAATGAATAATATGAATTTCCCCCAAATATCAAATGATCCGTTATAGGAAGGTCAAGAAGTTTACCAGCATTTACCATTTTTTTAGTTAATTGAATATCAGCGTCAGATGGAACGATTGATTGGCTTGGGTGGTTATGCATTAAAAATACACTGCTTCCATTGCAATCCAATGCCATCTTGAAAATCCTTTTCGGATCACAAGTAGTTCCCGATATGCCCCCATCGGAAACTTGGACGGTTTTGATGATTTTATTGGCACGGTTAACGATTACAGTCCAGAAAGTTTCATAGACTGCGTCGACGAACAGGTGCCGGTATAGATCATAGATGTCTTTTGAACAAACCACTTTCTCTCTCTGTAGACTACCATCCTGGCGCCGGCGATTACCGATCTCCAAAGCGCTTTGTATCTGCAGGGCTTTCTTGGGACCTATGCCTTTGACCTGGCAGAGTTGTTTTATACTTGCCGTGGCGATATTGTCAAATGAATTGTCGAATTTATGCAGCAATGCCCGGGCGATGTCAATAGCATTTTCTCCTTTACATCCGGAGTTGATGATAATGCTCAGCAGTTCCAAACTGGACATGGACTGTTTGCCTTTGGTCATGAATTTGTTTCCAGGTATGTCTTCCTGTGCCCACATATGCATAGGTAACCGGTCCGGTGAATAGGTTTTTGTTTCTTTAAAGAATGCAAGTTGTTTTTCCATAAGTTTAAAGTTTTAAATTTATAAAAAAAATAACCCCGGATAACCGGGGCGTATTTTATTATTATGACAGGGCTGTTACGATGGCTTGGAAAAGATGGTCCTTGAGTTGCTGGGTACGTGGCAACTGATGATAAGGCACCAGACACGGATGTTCTTTTTTTATCGCATCCTTTTCCGGTCCCCATTTCCACCCAGCATCCAGTTTGGTCTTCATCCAACTTTCATGAGATTGTTCCGACGTCATATCTGGATTGGATAGTTTTGCTTTCACATCGATAATGGCACTTTCTTTTTGCCAGTTTGGTGCGTCACTCCACGGTTTTTGCGAATGGTCTCCCAATGTTTCACAGAATGCCTTGTTTGCCTCGTGACAAACCTTGGCGATGTCAATGATCTGATAGTCTTCCATAAATGTTACTTTTTTGTTTTATATTTGATTTCAAAAAATGATACTTTTCCGTCTGTACAGAAATCTTTTATTTCTTTTGTTAATCTTGAAAATGTAAAGTCACATCCAGTCCATCCATTATCCCATTGATCAATATTAGTCATCGTTCCGGATTTACCTATGATTTTACTTCTGACACTATAGTAAGCATCTCCTTCAGAAATGTCTGTTATAATTACTTTCATTTCACAATCCTTTCTATCCCTATTACATTAGGAATTGTCCAAAAATGATTGTTTCCGTTGCTTTCATAAAAATCGCTTTCATAACTACCGATACCTTTCACCTGTTTGCCATTGCAGTTCAAGTAAAACGATGCAAGAGGCCCACCTTCCAGGTACATCATGTTGTACAGATCTATCGGTGCATTCAATAGGATATCTATAAAGTCATGCATCCGGTATGGTGACCGGCAGAAAATGAATAATACATTCCCATCTTTGTCCATCGCAATAGTTACCACACTCCACATCTTGTCCACATCTTTCCAAACATTAACCTGGTTACAGTCAACCATCCGTATTGACTGGTCGAAACATTGATACCGGTATCGTAAGGCATTCCATTCTTGGCATTGACGATCTATTATCTGAACGGTTGGAATATCTTTTCCCATCGGATTAAAGGCCAATACACAATTGTTCTCACTGACATGTGAATTATTTATTTCACCAAAGTTCTTCATGTAACCGCAACTACGCCGGTCACCCATAAACATGCCTGCATTAATGATGGCGACCTGGTTTTTATAACCGGCCCATTGCGGCGCCGTCCTTCTGACCCATCCATTTTCTTTTTCAGTGAACAGGTTAAGTTTATATGTGGCCGGATTGATCTTCAAAATATTGATTTTAGAATCGCCTGTGATAGACTTTACCGGTGAATCATATTCGGCATAGTACAATCCGTCATCCAGAGTCATCCATTGGATTTTATTGATCGGTTTCAATCCCATCAATAGAATGATCCCAACAAGTAATGCGAATAATAATGATAGTTTTTTCATGATTTTATTTTTGTTTTTTCTTTTTCTTTTTCAATTCTTTTTATCAACTGATCATTGGTTACCAAATCGACGCACTTCTCTTCGGAAAATTTCATACGGTTCTTGTGACAGATGTATATAAGTTCACCGACCTTCTCAGTGGTAATCTTTTCCGAAAAGATACATAACTTGCATTCCCATGCGTCTAATTTGGAACACAAAACTACCTGTTTTTTCATCGTTTCCGGATTGGATTTCTTTGGGTACGAATAGCAGATTGTAAATCAACCGGTAAATGTTCGAATGAAATTTTATCGAGAACATTCTCCTTATTTGTTTCTTTATACCAATATGGAAGATAATAATATATTCCTGTTTTAGTCTTAACTACTGTCGCACGTTGTTTCAATAATTTTATTTGTGGCTTTGTGAATTTAATTTCCATAATATTTTAGTTTTAAAGTTCAGAAAAAAAACGGGACATCCGTCATAAGTGAATGCCCCGCCAACTTTAAACCACCATTATGATAAGATTGGACTAACCAACCTTAAAATCCCTTGCAATCTCCAATCCTTGAGAATCCACCCATTGGACCATATGGATCCCCTTCTGCATAATGCCTCTCACCACTTCATCCCTGTCCTTCCGGTTGTCGATACCCTGGCTGGTGCCCAGTTTGTTGCCGTTGGAATGCATAATCGTGTAATAGTACCTTCTCCTGCGGAAAATTCCTTCTTTGACATCCCAACACTTTATCCAATAAAAATTTCCTGTGTCGTCTTTTTGTGATTCCATAATATTTGAATTTTTGAAAAAGATAATCAAGTCTACTTTAATTTGGAATACTCCCACGGTGTTTCAAAAATAAAATATTCTTTCCAGTCTTCCTTTGTACCTCACGTAATTTTAAAAACCATAAGAATTCTTTTACCTGCTGTTCATTTGGCGGAAGATCATTTATCCTAACATAATTTCTAAAAAATTCTTCTGGTGTCATAAGTCAAATGTTGTTGCCCATCGAATGAACCTAAACTCTGGTATCTCGATATCAGTCCTTTTATATTCCTTTGCCTTATATGCCTTTTGCACTTCTTCCTTGGTTACCCAACAGAGTTCCTTATTGCCATCCGGTAACTCTACCCATGCCCAATATGATTTAATGTCTTCCATATATTTTAATTTAAAAGAAAAATAATCAAGTCATATCCTCCCACTCACTCAACATCAACACCTCATCGCCCTTGCCTCCCATATCCTCCAACTGCGTCTTCATAGCCATGTACAAAACCAGTACCTTCCTCCACCGTGGCCTCAGATTACTGTCCATGTACCGCTTCATCTCCCCCAAACTCCCCGCTACCCAGTAACCATTAGTGCTCCCACACAGATTCCTCACCTGTCCCGATATTCTGATCAACCTTATCAGTAACCTTACCTTGCTCGTGTCCGTCTTGTATCCCCTACCTCGTATTACCGCCACAATCTCCCTGTTGCTTATCCTGGCATTCTCCCCTACACGGTTCTTCAATATCCCTACTATCATCGGCATCAACACCTCCTGATCCCTGGCACTGACCTCACGGACCTCATTGATATACTCGTTGCTTACAAAATCTCTCCAGTCTTCCATAACTTTTGTCGTGTTTAATTTATTGTACAAATATATATAAAAATATTGAACTCAGAAAAAAAATATTAAAAATTGTGTTTGAAAGCTCGTATAGCCCCTTTGAGCAAGTGGTAGTGGCGACCGGGCAGGGGGGGCATGAGTGAGGGAGAGGGGAAAGCATGCTTAATGGTGGAGATTATTTTTATGTGAGGGTTTGGGCAGAGGGCAGGTCAAGAGAGAGGAGAGGCAGAGAGAGAGAGAGTGGCAGGTCAAGAGATGTGCAGTAAGTGCAAGCGCACAAGCACTAACACAAACATGCTGACGCATGCGTTGTGTAGCGCTTGCTGCACTATGCACATGCATAGTGAGTGCTATGTTATTGTTATTCTAAACTCAAAGCCTCGCAAGTGTTCAGGGCTTGAGTTTCCTGTTAAGTCAGGTTATAGGACACATGGCCTTTGCCCGACTTGTCACCGTATAGTGATCCACTGTACTACTTCCCACCGTAGAGCCGAGGGATCGACACAGTATGTCAGGAGTGCAAGCCTGACAAAGTTGAGCACCTTACGGTGCTTTTCTTTTTTATCTTTTTCACAAACTCTCTACTATGGAAACAAATGGACTATTGATCGAGCAAGACACGGATTTCGTCAATGAACTGATTGACTTCTTGTGCGGAGAATAAGGCGTTGCCTTATTTTTTTCTTAAACTCTCTATTATGACACACACTGAAGACCGTCTGGAAGACCTGTATCATTCCAGTTACGAAGAAGATTTAGAACTCATGGAGATGTTGGAGAAGGAAAATGAAGAGAAGATGGAGCTCTATGAGTTGGCTTTACAGGAAGC